>NZ_JBATHX010000155.1:0-1529 GCF_049667265.1 Algibacter sp.
ATCTTTTAGGATTTTTACTAAGCGATAATACTTTAAAAGGAAACTTCAACGTAAATTCAAACCTTTTTAAATTAAGTGATTTTATGACTGAAGATGATTCTTCAGCTAATAACAAAACCACTAGCGATGCCGAATCTTTAAAAATTCCAGCATTTTTAGATTGTACTATCCAAGCCAATGCTAATACTGTAGTTTACGATAATTTAAATCTGAAAAACGTAACAGGTACCTTGTATATAAAAGACCAGCAAGCCAGACTTGAAAACATGAAATCTAATATTTTTGATGGTGCTTTATCCATATCTGGCGATGTTTCAACTAAAGAAGATACACCAACTTTCAACTTAAATTTGGGGGCCGATGGGTTTGATATTTCAAAATCATTTAAAGACTTAGACTTACTTAAAAACCTAGCACCAATAGCCACATTTCTTAACGGAAAACTAAACACAAACATCACCCTATCAGGAAAATTAGACAAAGAGTTTTCACCAGATTTAAGCACCGTTTCTGGTAATGCCCTAACCGAATTGCTTACCACAAAAATAAGTGACAACAAAAGTGAATTATTCAATAAACTAGAAGGCTCCCTGAGTTTTATAGATTTTAGTAAACTTGATTTAAAAGAATTAAAAACCAAACTCGATTTTGCTAATGGAAAAGTAAGTGTAAAACCTTTCGAAATAAAATATCAAGACATTGCCATTACCGTTTCTGGCTCGCACGGATTTGACAAAACCATGGATTATAGTGCTGTTTTTAACGTTCCAGCAAAATATTTAGGTAGCGAGGTAAACCGACTTATTGGTAAAATAAACGATACCCAAGTTAATGCTATTACAATACCAATTACTGCAAATATTGGTGGTAGTTTTACAAGTCCAACCGTTAAAACCGATTTAACAAGCGGTATTACCAATTTAACAAAACAACTTGTAGAAATTGAGAAACAAAAACTACTAAACCAAGGCAAAGACAAGGTTAAAGATTTAATTGGTGACGTAATAGGCGGAAATAAAACCAAAACCGATTCTGTAAAACAACAACAAAACGATGCCGTAAAAGAAGTTTTAGGCGATATCATTGGAGGTAATAAAACAACCGATTCTACTAAAACAAAAACCACCACTCAAGACGCTGTAAAAAATGTGCTTGGTGGCTTATTAGGAACGAAGAAAAAACAAAAAGATACTGTAAAATAATTCTTCAATTAAAAATCTAAATAATCAACATCAAATTTATCGCCCAAAAGCGACTTCATTACCTCAGGATTTCCATTGGTAAAAAACTGAGATTTGGCTTTTCCTGGTTGGGTATTCAACAAATCATATTTCTCTAAAACAATTTTAGTTTGTCGCGCAACGGCTTCACCAGAATCTATAATTTTAACATGCTTAGGAAGCAATTCTAAAAGCATTGGCATTAAATAAGGGTAATGTGTGCAGCCTAAAACCAAATAATCAATATTGGCTTTAATCATCGGTTCTAAGTAACCCTCTAATAGCGATTTCATGGCGTCACTATATAGT
>NZ_JBATHX010000156.1:0-13320 GCF_049667265.1 Algibacter sp.
AAAATGATAAAAAATGGATGGTAAAATGATAATAGAATTAAGGCAAATAAAATTTGTAAAACCGCTGTTGGAACATCAATTAAAATTTTTGATAAACTTTTTTGAATGGTTAGCGTATCGAAAAATCGATTTGCTAATTCTGGCGGATAATAATCGCGCAATTCAGACATTTTTATTTTAGGAAACCGATAAGCAAACTCAAAGGATGCTCGGGTAAAAATACGTTGTTGAATGGTTTCAATTATTCTTAACTGCATGAGTTGTAAAGCTCCTGAAAATGCTACGCCCAAGGTTACAATAATGACTAAAACTACCCACGATGTTGATATTTGAGCACCTTGTATTAAATTAATTATGGATTGTATGCCTAAGGGTAATGATAAGGCAACAATACCTGCAAATATGGCGTAGTAAAAAATTTGAAGGATGTCTCTTTTTTCTAATTGAAGCAATCCAACTAAACGTTGCCAAGGGGTCATAGGTTTATTTTCCATAGTTAGTCTTTCAAAGTGTTATGTACCAGATTTTGTATAAAATCGGTTGGTGAAAGTCCATCATTACAATCCGTTATGGATACAAAGTGGTCTTTTAAAAAATGTTGGTGTAAACTGGCCTCAAGGATAGTGCTAGCTAAACTTGATGGGAATTTGTAATTTGGTTTTAGGATGATAATCATGTCGCGCAACCGGTGTATAATGCGCTTGTAAACTATAAAGTAACCATCCTTGTTTTCTTGATCTACTTCTTTAGTTAGAAATGATTTTGAATTTTCATTTACCATAATTTTATTCAAAATGACTTCATTAATATGTGAGAATTTTGAATCTTCTTTAATCGATCTGGTTACAATTTCAATAGCTACTTTTAGCTTATTTGAAGGCTCTAGACTATGGGTTTCCAAAACTAATTGATACTCGATCCATGCCCAATACCATGATGATAAATAGAGCAATAGCTTATGTTTGCTTTCAAAATACCGATAAATGGAGCTCTCGTTAGAGCCTATTAACGTTCCAAGTTTTTTAAACGTGAAACTATCAAAGCCGATATCGTTTATAAGTAGGATGCTATGTTCAACAATGCGCTTGCCTAAATCGGAAGACTCTGGGTCTTTGACATAGATTTGTTCTGGAACAGCAATTTTTAAATTTGAAAACAATGAATCCATAATTAGTAATTTTCATTGCAAATATAATAGTATTACTATTAATAATGAAAATAAAACTATTGTTTTTGTATATGTGCTATTGAGAAATACTATTGGAGCTTAAACGTTTAGGTTTTCCCAGATAAACAAGAAGCATGAGATTATAACTTACCTTGGCAGGTTAGCGGGTTAGGGATTGCAGCGGAAAGCCCACAGCGAGGCACGAGCGAGGACTTGTAGTGTAAAGCCCGACCCAAGGCACGAAGGGTAACCCCAAGAAAATTTTACTTCAAATATTAATGACAATCTACCGAATTGGTTACCATATCGAAAACTGGAGCAGGAGAGAGGTAAGGAATTCCAAGACCCAAACCGCGAAGGATAAATAGCGCACCAATAATTACTACAAAAACAGGAATTGCCTTTTGAATACGTTGGCGAGCTTTGCCTTTTAAAAAGTGACTAAAATAAATGGCTGTTGTCATTAACGGAATGGTGCCTAAGCCAAAAACGCCCATGTATAAACTTCCGCTAGCGGCATTTCCGCTTGCCATGGCCGCGAATAATGCCATATATACCAAGCCGCAAGGTAGGAAACCGTTTAAGAAACCTATGGTTAAAAAGGTATCCATAGTTTTTTTCTTAAGCGCTTGTCCTAAGGCAGATTTTACCTTAGAAATAACCTTGTAAATTGGTTTTGAAAAGTTGTATTTATTAAATGTTTTTTGAGGAATTACAACTACTAAAATCATTAAAACCCCTATAATTATAGATAGTTGCTGCTGATATCCAAATATAAACAGACTTTTGCCTATAAGTCCAAACACTAACCCGATTAAGCTATAAGCTAGAAGTCTGCCTATATGATAAACCGCAATTTGCGATACTTTTTTAACTTGATTTGATCGGTCTACAGGTAACATAAAAGCAATAGGTCCGCACATGCCAACGCAATGAAAACTACCTAGTAAGCCCAATATGAATGCCGAAAAAAGCATGATAAGAATCTGTTTGAAATTTCGTTAATTATTTTTTAGGCTTCTTTTTGCCCATTTATTTTGTTATAATTTTGAACTGTAACTAGGCTATGTTTAAACACTTTGCCTTATACTGAATCAAAAATAATCTATAAAATATCTAATCGCAAAACCTTAATCAGATTCTAATAATTTATAGATTCTTTAAATAAATAAGAATTTCCTTTATATTGCCAATCTATTTTAATGTTCCAACGACCATCTACCAAACGTTTGTCAGGTATGAGCAAATTAGAATTAGACAATGAAATAGCAGTCTCAAAGTCTAGGTGTTTGTTAGATGGTCTATATAGGAACAATTTTCATGTAATATCTTTATAATCCAAGGCTTCCGGGAATTTTATAAGCAACCCTTCGCTTGTTTTTTCGTAGTTTATATTGCTGGTTAAATCCTTCGAATTCTCTAGCTTATTAATGTCATTTTGGTATTGTAATTCATCAGCATAATAATCTTCACTCACCAAATCATGGTCGTATTTATCATTAATATTCATCGATATTATAAAATACATGATAAACGAAATAAACGCTACAAACGCCAATACAATTCCGGTACCCCAATTAATTTTCATCTTTCTATCATTCCTGCGTAGGCAGGAATCTGTTTTTAATTAATACTAATTTTTACGTCTTTCTGCAATCTTCGTACTTCCGTCTTTTTTTAACATTCCCCTATCGGGTCGGGCTTTCCGTTACAAGTCCTCGCACTTCCTGCGTCAGGCTGTGGGCTTTCCTCTTCAATCCCTGCCTGCCGGCAGGCAGGCCTAATCCACCTATCCGCCAGCAAATAGCTAAAAGCCAAAAGCAATTACCTATTTAAAGCTCCGTGGCCCTAAAAAATTCGCCGTTGTCGTTTCAATTAACTTGTCGCCTTTATAAACGCCAATTTTAATTTTATTTCTATCTCCAGATAATGCCGAATTATTGATCTCGATAAACAAGGTGCCTTCTGCAAATCCTTGGCTTGGTACAACAAAGGCATCATTTGTAGATACCAATTTCAATTCCCCTTTATGAGACATTAATTTAAAGCTCACATCGTCAATATCCTGAGACGTTTTATTAACCAGTTTATAAGTAAACACGTTACTAATAATATTGTTTTCTTTATGTTCGTACAACTGCCCAGGTAATCTTAATACATTGGCTTCAACATCATTTCTTAAAAACAACATACCAACCAGTAACCCTATTAAAATAGCAAGAACCGCTATATAGCCTTTTATTCTTGGTGTTAATTTAAATGGCGTTTTATTCTCAATTTCCTCTTCACTTGCATAACGAATCAATCCTTTTGGCAAGTTTATGCTTTCCATAATATGGTCGCATTCATCAATACAAGCCGTACAGTTTACACATTCTAATTGTGTACCGTTTCTTATGTCAATTCCCGTAGGGCATACATGAACACATTGCTTACAGTCAATACAATCGCCATATCCTAAAGTTTCTCGGTCTTCGTCTTTTCTAAATTTCTTTCTACCATTTTCAGCTTCACCACGTTTATGGTCGTATGCTACAACAATCGATTTAGTGTCCAATAAAACACCTTGCAACCTTCCGTAAGGACAAGCAATAATACAAACCTGTTCTCTAAACCATGCAAATACAAAGTAAAAAACAGATGTAAAAATAAGCAGCGAAATTAAAGTGCTTACATTGTTTAAAGGCCCTTCAGATATGTATTGAATCAGTTTGTCGCTCCCAATTAAATAAGCCAAAAACACATTTGCAATTATAAACGAGATAAGGGCAAATATGACGGTTTTAAGTGTTTTCTTTCTAATTTTTTCGGCATCCCATTTCTGTTTGGCTAATTTACGTTGCTTGTTTCTGTCGCCTTCAATCCAGTATTCAATGCGTCTAAAAACCATTTCCATAAAAATGGTTTGCGGACAAATCCACCCGCAAAAAATTCTACCAAAAGCAACGGTAAAAAGCGTGATAAAAACCACACCAATCAACATAGAAATAACAAACAAATGAAAATCTTGTGGCCAAAAAGGAAAACCGAAAATATTAAAACGACGTTCCAATACATTGAACATTAAAAACTGATTGCCATTTATTTTTATAAAAGGCGCTAGTAATAAAAATGCCAATAAGAAGTAGCTTACATATTTTCTATATTCATAAAATTTCCCACTAGGTTTTTTTGGAAACACCCAAGCTCGCTTACCATCTTCGGTAATTGTCGCGATAGAATCTCTGAATATTTCGTTCTCTGGGGTTTCCATTTTTTACTAATTATGCTTTAGAGTTTACCTCCTTTATGATTTTATAAACTGTTTAGGTTCAGAGAACATTAGCGTTTATTTTATGCTCGTTTTTTAAAAATTAATTATCTGCTGAAACCATATCATTTGTATTAACTTCCATGGCTTCGGCTGGTGTAACTTCTGATGGAGTTACTTCAGCTGGTGCATTTTCATCTACCCAAATATCGCCCTCAGCTGCTTTCGGGTTTGCAGGTGTTGTGCCTTGTAAAGTCAATAAGTAACTGGCTACTTGTGCCATTTCTGCAGGTTTTAATAGCGCTTTCCAAGCAATCATACCTTTTCCAGAACGTCCACCTTCAGAAACTGTTTTAAAAACATTTTTAATTCCACCACCTAATATCCAATGGTCGTCGGTTAAGTTTGGTCCAATTCCACCACCACCATCGGCCATATGGCAAGCCACACAGTTGGTTTGGAAAATCGCTTGTCCTGCTTTAAGATCGGCAGCATCAGTTAAAAGTGTAACGGTATTAAAATCAACTAAATCTTTAGCTGTTTTTTTGTATTCTTCTAACGAAATTCTAGCATCTGCCAATTCAGTTTCAAGTTCATCAATTTGATTATAACCATCAAATACATGGAATCTGGCTAAATAAACAACTGCAAATATTATTGAGATGTAAAAAGAATAGACCCACCAAGGTGGTAAATTATTGTCTAACTCTTTAATACCATCATAATTATGGTCAAGTATAATTTCGCCTTCTTCTTCAACAGGTTTCTGTCCAAGAAGTTTTTGGTAAGTGTCTTGTAGCCAAGTAAACTTAAGCGAATTTTCTTTTTCTGCTAAAAATCGTGCTTTAGCTTCTTCGTCTAGTTTATAAAGCATCACATTTTCTAAGGCTCCCACAATTGCTTCAATAGCAATTAAAATTAACAACACTAAAAGAAGAAAGAGTAATACTGCTGGGTACTCTATAAAAGCAGGTTTTTCTCCTGAATCTATAAAGAACTCAACGGCTCCAAAAATAATAAAGAATACTACTGGAACACGAATCCAGGATGGAACTAAATTTTTCATTTGATGGTTGTTTTAATGTTTTTTAATGGACAATTGTAACCTCCGATTATGCTCAGGAATAAATTCTGGTTTAGAACTCTCGGTTTCATAATATGTCGTCGTTTTGATTGTCTAATGGTAAATTGCTTACGGTGTTTATATATTCTTTTTTCGCGGTAAATACCCACCAAAATAAGAGCACAAAAAAGGTAAAGAAGATAATTAGGGAAATTATCGGGTAAATCTCAATTCCTGAAATGCTATCCATATGGTTTTTTACAAATTTCAACATGGTTTTTTGTTTTTGTTATTAGTTATTGGTTTTTAGTTTACTAAAAACCAATAACTATATACTATTAACTAATTTTGAGCTGTTTCTACTTTTATATCAGTACCTAATCGTTGTAAATAAGCAATAAGTGCAACAATTTCTCTGTTTTTCATTTCAATAAATGCTTCACCATTTTCAGCCGCATAGTTCTTGTCAGCTTCATAAGTTTTTGTGAAATCAGGATCTGCATGAAGGTTTTCTTCAATTTTCGAACCTTGTTCTGTCATACTCTGTTGTGCGTTAGCTATTTCTTCATCTGTATATGGCACACCTAGAGTAACCATAGCTTCCATTTTTTTCTCTGTCATCGATTTATCTAACTCACTACTAGAACCAGTAATTAGCCATGGGTAACGAGGCATTATGGAACCTGACGATGTACTTTGCGGATCGTACATGTGGTTAAAGTGCCAGTTATCTGAATATTTACCACCAATTCTATGTAAATCTGGTCCGGTACGTTTACTTCCCCAAAGGAATGGATGATCATAAACAAACTCACCAGCTTTTGAGTATTCGCCGTATCGTTCTACTTCACTTCTAAAGGGACGAATCATTTGCGAATGACAGCCTACACAACCTTCACGAATATAAATATCTCGTCCTTCTAACTCTAACGGCGTGTATGGTTTTACACTCGCTATAGTTGGTATATTTGAATCTATTACAATTGTTGGTATAATTTGAACAACTCCTCCAACTAAGATTGCTAACGTAGCTAAAATAGTTAATTGAATAGGTCTGCGTTCAATCCAAGTATGCCATCCTTCACCAGAAGTACGTTTTTTGGTTACACGTTCTAAAGCCGCAGCTTCTGCCAATTCATCTTCAACTTTGCTGCCTTGTCTAATAGTTGCAATAATATTGTAAACTAAAATTAACATACCTGTTAGGTATAACGTACCACCAATAGCACGCATCCAATACATTGGCATAATTTCGGTTACGGTTTCTAAAAAGTTACCATAAGTTAACGTACCATCTGGGTTAAATTGTTTCCACATACTAGCTTGTGTAAAACCAGCAACATACATTGGTAAGGCGTACATAATAATACCTAAAGTCCCAATCCAGAAGTGAAGGTTCGCTAAAGCTAAAGAGTATAGTTTAGTTTTAAATAATTTTGGCACTAAATAATAAATCATACCAAAGGTTAAAAACCCATTCCAAGCCAAGGCACCAACGTGCACGTGTGCAATAATCCAATCGGTAAAGTGCGCAATGGCGTTTACGTTTTTAAGCGAAAGCATTGGGCCTTCAAAAGTCGCCATACCATAACCGGTAATTGCAACCACCATAAATTTTAAAACTGGGTCTGTTCGTACTTTATCCCAAGCACCACGGAGTGTTAACAGTCCGTTTATCATTCCACCCCAAGATGGCATTAATAACATAACAGAAAAGGCAACACCTAAGTTTTGTGCCCATTCAGGTAATGCGGTATATAATAAGTGATGTGGTCCTGCCCAGATATAAATAAATATTAAAGACCAAAAGTGAACAATAGATAATCTATAAGAATAAACAGGTCTGTTGGCCGCTTTAGGTACAAAATAATACATCAATCCTAAAAATGGCGTTGTTAAAAAGAAAGCAACCGCATTATGTCCGTACCACCATTGTACTAAGGCATCTTGTACACCAGCGTAAACAGAGTAACTCTTTAAAGCACTTACAGGAAGTTCTAAACTATTAAAAATATGAAGTACAGCAACCGTTACAAACGTAGCAATGTAAAACCAAATAGCAACGTATAAATGACGTTGTCTTCTTTTTAGCATGGTACCAATTAAGTTCCATCCAAAAATCACCCAAACTACGGCAATGGCAATATCAAAAGGCCATTCTAGTTCCGCATATTCTTTTGTGCTTGTATAACCTAAAGGTAGTGTTATTGCTGCTCCAACAATAATAAGTTGCCAGCCCCAAAAGTTGATTTTACTTAAGGTGTCGTTAAACATTCTAGCCTTTAATAAACGTTGTGTAGAGTAATAAACACCAGCAAAAATAGCATTACCCACAAAGGCAAAAATAACAGCATTAGTGTGTAAAGGTCTTAATCTACCAAAGCTTAACCACGAAATACCGTCAGTTAAGTTTGGAAATAAAAACATAAACGCCAGCAGTAAACCTACTATCATACCTACAACCCCCCAAACCATGGTGGCATAAATGAAATTTTTAACGATTTTATTATCGTAATGAAATTGTTGCATTTCCATAATTATAATTATTAATCTTTTTTGGTTAGTATCGTTTTTTCTGGTTTCTCTTTAATTAATTCGTCCTCAAATAGCATCCGCACCGAAGGGGTGTAACTATCGTCATATTGTTCACTTCTTACAGCAACAATAAAGGCAATAAAAAAGCCAATAGCCACAATAATGCTAATAGCAAGTAAAATATATATAACGCTCATACCTATTTGAAGTTATGGTTCAAAAATACTTTCATTCATGTTTTTAAAAGATGACATTTATCATGTTTTCTTATTTGTAATCATTCTATTTTCTTTCGCCTTCCTGCCGGGAGGAAGGTTACCACAAGGGTCGGACTTTCCGCTGCAAATCCTCGCACCTCCTTTGTCGGGCTGTGGGCTTTCTACTACAATCCCTACCTGCGGCAGGCAGGCCTAACGCACACATCTGCCAAATTCAGTTCTAAAATTTATTTCAATTTTCTACCCAAAACATTGGTGCAAACGGTCGTGAAAACCACAATACTAATAGAGCTTAAAGGCATTAAAATTGCAGCAACTACAGGTGCTAATTGCCCAGTAACAGCAAAATATAGTCCAATAATATTATAAATAAATGAAATTGCAAAACTCCACCGTATTATTTTCACAGCAGTTTTGGAGGCTTTAATAAAATGATATAATTGATTAAATTTTGTGGCATCTAAAATCGCATCACAAGCTGGCGAAAACACATTTACATTTTCCGAAATAGCAATACCCACGTTACTTTGCGCCAAAGCACCAGCATCATTCAACCCGTCACCAATCATTAAAACTTTAGCACCAGAATTCTGATGGTGCTTAATGTATTCCAATTTATCTTCAGGTTTTTGGTTAAAAAACAATTTCGTTTTAGCTGGTAAAAGCTTAGTTAAGTTTTCTTGTTCACCAGCATTATCCCCTGATAGAATTACCAAATCATAATCCTTTTTTAGTTTATTAAATAATTTGGAAAGTCCTTTTCGGTAGCGATTATAAAACGTGAATTTTCCTTTGTAAATATTGTTACTGCTCACGTGAACAGCGGTGTTTAAAGTAGCAGTTTCAGAAGCGTAACCAACAAAAGGAGCAGAGCCAATTTTTATAGAATCTTCATTATGTTTGGCTTCAATACCTTTTCCAATATGCTCTTCATAAGTATCTAAAGTTACAATATCATTTTCAGCCAAAAGGGAATATAAAGACCTGCTTAAAGGATGATTAGAATTTCGTAAGGTGCTTTTTAATAACGTCTCTTCAACTCCTGAAAGTTCCGACCCATCATACTCAATAGATGTTTCTTTATTCGCAGTAATCGTTCCTGTTTTATCAAAAATAATCGTATCAATGGCTGCCAATTGTTCAATTACCGAAGCATTTTTAGCGTAGAATTTTAACTTTCCGAAAATGCGTAACATATTCCCGAAAGTAAACGGAGCAGCCAAAGCAATAGCGCAAGGGCAAGCAATAATAAGGACTGCAGTAAATACATTTAAAGCTTTTGTTGAATCCACAAACAGCCAATAGGAAGTTGCAAAAAACGCAATACTTAAAACGGCAATTGTAAATTTTTTGCTAATCGCATTGGTAAGGGTTATAAAACCTTCTTCCTTGTTTTTATTAAACACATCGTTACTCCATAATTGTGTTAAATAACTTTGCTCAACTGTTTTTAAAACATCAACTTCAATGCTACCATTCAATTGTTTTCCTCCGGCAAAAAGTTTGTCGCCAGATTGTTTTGAAACGGTTTCAGATTCACCAGTAACAAAACTGTAATCAATTCGCGCATTGCCTTTTATTAAAATACAATCAACAGGAATTAATTCTTCATTTCTTATTAAAAGTCTATCACCTTTTTCAATATCATAAACTTGAATAGAGACTTCATTGTCATTTTTAAAAATCTTAGTAATCCCAATAGGGAAATACGATTTGTAATCGCGCTCAAATGATAAAAAATTATAGGTTTTTTGCTGAAAAAATTTCCCAAGTAATAAAAAGAAAACCAAACCAGCCAAACTATCAAAAAAGCCTGAACCAATATCTAGAAAAATTTCAACAGTACTTCTTATAAAAAGTACCGTAACCCCTAACGCAATAGGTACATCAATATTTAAAAGTTTTGCTTTTAATCCTTTATATGCCGATATAAAATAATCTTGCGAACTATAAAAAACTACAGGAACTGAAAAGGCAAACATGAGCCACCTAAAAACATGTTTGTATTGATCTAACCAATATTCTGTGGCTTGAAAATACTCAGGAAAGGATAAAAACATAATGTTCCCAAAAGCAAAACCAGCAACCCCTAGTTTGTAAATAAGCGATCGGTTTACATTTTTTTTACCAACACTATAATCGTCCAGACTAATAAAGGGTTCGTAGCCTATACTGCTTAAAAGTTTTACCAAATCTTTTATTGAAAAGTTTTCGGTATGATAATTTACGCGAACGGTTTTCTTTCCAAAATTAACTAGAGATGAGCTTACAGAAGGATGGAGTTTATTCAGATTCTCAAGCACCCAAATACAAGAACTACAATGTATATGCGGAATGTAAAGTGTCACTATCTGTGTTTTGCCGTCATTAAATTCAAGTAAACTTTCAACAATTTTTTCATTGTCTAGAAAATTATATTTGCCTTCAATTTCTTTAGGTGTAGCACCCGGAGCATTTTGTAAATCGTAGTAACACGTTAAATCGTTTGCAGAGAATATCTCGTACACAGTTTTGCAACCGTTACAGCAGAACGACTTATTGTCAAAAACAATTTCTGAAGATGTGGAATCAAGTCCACAATGGTAACATGATTTATGCCCCATAAAATTTGCTCATTTATACCTATAACAAAAGTCAAAAATCAAGTTGCTTTATAATATGATATTTGTCATGATTTGATTATTTTTACAAAATACAAATTATTAGGTATGAGTAAGTGCGAGCAATGTATTATTAAACAATTTAATTCCTTAAAGTCTTTGACTAAAGATGAATTAATGAGGGTGTCTGCATGTAAAACAACTAAAACCATTAAAAAAGGCGAGGTTATTTTTGAAGAAGGAGAAGTATTAAATGGTGTTTATTGTGTTAAGGATGGTATTTGTAAGCTCTCTAAATTGAGTGAAAATGGAAAAGATCAAATTGTAAAAATGGTTGTTAAGGGACAGTTGTTAGGGCAACGCTCGTTAATTAGTGATGAATGCTCGAACCTTCAAGCTGTTGCTCTTAATGATATGGAAGTTTGTTTCATCCCAAAAAGTGAAATAATTAACGATCTTCAAAATAACCCAAAATTCTCATTTGGTGTGTTGCAAGATATGGCTAACGATTTAAAAGAGGCTGATGATATTATTGTTAATATGGCTCAAAAATCTGTGAAGCAACGTTTGGCAGAAACCTTAATTTATATTCATGATAGTTTTGGTGTTAATTCTGATGGAACTTTAAGTGTGCTTTTATCTCGTGAAGATTATGCTAGTATCGTTGGTACAGCAACAGAATCTGCAATTCGTGTACTTTCTCAGTTTAAAAAAGAAGGTTTAATATCCACGGTTGGTAAGTTTATTAAAATTGAAGATTTAAACGGATTAAAGCGCGTTGAATAAACAATAAAATCAAGTATTGTTAAAGTATAGATAAAACTGATTATTCGTTTAGCTTTTTTCTATAAAAATATAGTATTTTTATAATGCTATGAAAAAAAATAATACTTCTCGAAAAGGCTTTGTGTTTAAAAAATACGAAGCACCTTTTCAATCTCCATTCGATAAGTTATTCGATATTTTTAAGGAACTAATCACCCATACTTCGGGCGATTTTGACGAAGCTATTGATTGGATGCGAGAGTTAGATATTGAATATAAACTAACCACGCCTGAATATACTATCGACGATTTTATTGAAGACCTAAAAAAGAAAGGCTACTTACGTGAAGAAATTGACCCAGATGGAAAGGGTACTTTAGCTATTACTGCTAAAACAGAACGAGCCATTCGCCAGCAAGCTCTAGATCATATTTTTGGAAAAATTAAACGTAGTGGACAAGGGAACCACAAAAGTAAAAGCCCAGGAATAGGAGACGAGCACACAGGCGATTTTAGGAACTACCAATTTGGAGATGCTTTAGATAAAGTGTCCATGACTGAAAGTTTGAAAAATGCTCAAATTAATCATGGGATAGGAGATTTTAGGTTATCAGAAGACGATTTAGTAATAGAAGAAACCCTTCATAAATCGCAAATGAGTACCGTTTTGATGATTGATATCAGCCATAGCATGATTTTGTATGGTGAAGATAGAATTACACCTGCTAAGCGCGTAGCCATGGCATTGGCCGAATTAATTACAACCCGATATCCAAAAGATACTTTGGATATTTTAGTGTTTGGTAACGATGCCTGGCGAATTGAAATTAAAGACTTACCATACTTAAAAGTAGGACCATATCATACTAATACTGTTGCAGGTTTACAATTAGCAATGGATTTATTGAGACGTAAAAGAAACACCAATAAACAAATTTTTATGATAACCGACGGAAAACCAAGCTGCTTGCGATTACCTGACGGACAGTATTATAAAAACAGTAATGGCTTGGATTCGCATATTGTGAATAAATGTTATGCCATGGCGCAACAAGCCAGACGCTTGCATATTCCAATTACCACCTTTATGATTGCTCAAGATAGTTACTTGATGCAATTTGTTAGAGAATTCACCTATGCAAATCAAGGAAAAGCATTTTACACAGGATTAAAAGGACTGGGTGAAATGATTTTTGAAGATTACGAAACAAACAGAAAAAAGAGGATAAAGGGGTAAAGCCCCACCTAACCTCCCCAACGGGAAGGAAATACTCAAATGTTTGAAAATGAGTAATATATAAGTTCGATTTTGCTTTTAATTAAGTAGGAGCGAGTTTAAAAAATAAATTAAAACTAAATATTAAATTGTAGTAAAAATATAAATAAAACTTGTTTCTCCCTTAATTTTAAGGGAGGTGGATTTTTCCAAAAGAAAAATTCGGAGGGTTAAAATATTATAAATGAAGCAAAAAACACATTCATTAAAACACTTAAAAAGTAAACGAGCAGAGTTAAGAAAATCTCTAACACCAGCTGAAGCTTTTTTGTGGAAACACATAAAAGCAAGACAGTTTGAAGGTCGTCGTTTTACAAGACAGCACAGTATTAAAAATTATATTGTGGATTTTTATTGCGCAAAAGAAAAGTTAATTATTGAGTTAGATGGTGAAGTTCACAATAATCAGCTAGCACAAGAAAAAGATGAAGAAAGAACAAAAGTT
>NZ_JBATHX010000157.1:0-3076 GCF_049667265.1 Algibacter sp.
CACGAAACCTTCTTTATTTCCACCAGCACTAGCTTTACCAGATGCTGAAAAAGGGAATTTACCAACTTTAATATCTAAGCCTTTATCTTTTGCTTGTTTTTCAGTTAATCCAACCGATGCAATTTCAGGAGAACAATAGGTACATCCTGGTATATTTCCGTAATCAATAGGTTCAACATGTTGTCCTGCTAACTTTTCAACACATAAAATTCCTTCCGCGGAAGCGACATGCGCTAAAGCTTGCCCAGGAGTAATATCACCAATAGCATAATATCCAGGAATATTAGTTTGATAAAAATCGTTTACAATTACTTTATCTCTGTCAACTACAATACCTACATCCTCTAATCCGATGTTTTCAATATTCGATTTAATACCAACGGCACTTAAAATAATATCGGCTTCAAGAACTTCTTCACCTTTACTAGTTTTAACCGTCGCTTTTACACCTTTACCAGAAGTATCAACAGATGTTACCTCGGCAGAAGTCATAATTTTAATACCTGATTTTGTAAATGATCGCTCTAACTGTTTTGAAACGTCATCATCCTCAACAGGAACAATTTTTGGTAAATATTCTACTATAGTTACTTCCGTTCCAATTGAGTTATAGAAATAAGCAAACTCCACACCAATGGCACCAGAACCTACCACAATCATTTTCTTTGGTTGCTTCTTTAAGGTCATGGCTTGTCTGTAACCAATAACTTTTTCACCATCTTGCGGTAAACTTGGTAACTCACGAGAGCGAGCACCTGTAGCAATAATTATATTATCAGCGCTATATTCAGTTCCGTCAACTTCAACCTTTTTTCCTGGTTTAATTTTTCCGAACCCTTCAATAACATCAATTTTGTTCTTTTTTAATAAAAACTGAACACCTTTACTCATCCCATCTGCAACACCACGGCTACGATTCACAATAGCGTCAAAATCATGGTCTGCACCTTTAACTTTTAAACCATAGTCCTCGGCATGTTTCAGGTATTCAAAAACTTGAGCAGATTTCAATAATGCTTTTGTAGGTATACATCCCCAATTTAAGCAAACCCCACCAAGATTTTCTTTTTCAACAATAGCGGTTTTAAAACCTAATTGTGATGCTCTAATAGCTGTTACATAACCACCAGGACCACTTCCAAGAACAATAATATCGTATTTACTCATTTGTTATAGTTTAAGTCGCTAATTTACAAAATCGAATTTTAAAAATGAATTTAGAACCTTATAAATCGAAAAAAAAGTAAAGTTCTAAAATATCCATGTTTTTGTTGAATAATTAATGGTCTAGCAGGAGCATTTTTAATCATATTTAAAATTGGTATTACTACCTTTGCGATGCAAGTTTTTATTTATGAACATACCAAGAACGAGTTTTCCTCGAATTGTAATTATTGGCGGCGGTTTTGCTGGCGTGGCTTTAGCAAAAAAATTATCTAAACAAGAAGTGCAAGTTGTACTTTTAGATAGAAATAATTACCATACGTTTCAACCGCTTTTATACCAAGTATCTACTGGAGGATTAGAGCCCGATTCTATTGCTTACCCAATACGGAAAATATTAAAAGATTTCCCGAACTTTTATTTTAGATTGGCCAATGTTGAAGAAATTGATACCATTAAAAACAAGGTGATTACTAATATTGGGAATTTAAATTTTGACTATTTAGTTGTGGCTTCTGGCTCTACCACAAACTTTTTTGGAAACGCTGATGTCGAAAAATATAGTATGGCCATGAAAACCATACCGCAATCATTAAATTTAAGAAGTTTAATACTCGAAAATTTTGAAGACGCTTTATTAACATCAGATTTAAACGAGCGTAATGCTTTAATGAATTTTGTTATTGTTGGTGGTGGACCAACAGGGGTAGAGCTTGCTGGGGCATTAGCCGAAATTAAAAAAGGAATACTGCCTAAAGATTACCCTGATTTGGATACCCGATTGGCGCAAATTCATATCATACAATCAAGCGACTGTATTTTAAAAGGTATGAGTGAAAATGCTTCGAAAAAAGCAGAAGATTTTTTAGAAAAATTAGGTGTCAATATCTGGAAAAACGTTCGAGTAACCAATTATGATGGAGAAACTGTAACAACAAACACCGATTTAACCTTTAAAACAGCTACTTTAGTCTGGGCAGCTGGCGTAAAAGGCGCTACTATAAAAGGGCTAGATGCTGAAGAATTTATATCGCGTGGAAATAGAATTTTGGTGAATGAGTTTAACCAAGTAAAAGGCTTTAATCATGTGTTTGCCATTGGTGATATTGCATGTTTGGTAAGTGACGAATTCCCTAATGGGTTTCCAATGATGGCTCAGCCTGCTATACAGCAAGGCGATCAATTAGGTGATAATATTTTAAAGTTTATTGAAGAAAAACCCATGACACCCTTTAGTTATAAAGATAAAGGCGCCATGGCAACTATTGGCAGAAATAAAGCCGTTGTAGACTTAAAAAACTGGAAATTCCAAGGCGTATTCGCATGGTATGTTTGGATGTTTGTGCACCTATTTTTCCTTATAGGTTTCAGAAACCGTATGGTTGTTTTTGTGAATTGGGTGTATAATTATGTACGGTTTGATAGGGAAGCACGATTAATCATTCGTCCGTTTAAAAAGCATTCCAGAAAGAGAAAATAATTATTTGGGCGATCTCGAAGAAAATTCGGTACAGGCTTTACTCATCGGTTTCTATTTTTTAATTAAAGAATTCGTGAATATAAATATTTCGGCAATCGCTTTTTTGTGTTGCATACCTGCCTGCCGGCAGGCAGGGGTGCAACAACACAAAAAGAGCTTCAACAAATGCCTCAATCTTTCTCAGGGGCATACTTGCTAATTATGAGGAATAAACTTTAAGGCCACACCATTTATACAATGTCTTTTCCCTGTTGGTTTTGGACCATCATTAAAAACATGACCTAAATGTCCGCCACAAGTAGCACAATGTTCTTCAGTTCTGGCATAACCTAAATCGTAATCTGTCGAGAAATCTACGTTACCTTCAATTTCTTTATAAAAACTTGGCCATCCCGATCCAGAATCAAATTTAAATTCACTTTTAAATAAAGG
>NZ_JBATHX010000158.1:0-11844 GCF_049667265.1 Algibacter sp.
ATCCAAACTGTCTTTTTCAACTTTAATATTAATCTCTGGAAATTCATCTTTTACTACATCAATGTTGAACGCTAAATTCTCGTAGTTTTTTAAGTTTTTATTACTTGTACTAAGAGTATAGTCAAAATTTGAAAAAACTTGCTTAGAAGCTTCGAAAACACCCGCCCCTTTTGAAATAAAAGGCAAAGTGTCTTTGGTAAATAGGTTCACATTATCAGTAGATTTTGTATGCAGTTGCCATTTTATCTGAGTCCCTTCTGGCACTAATGCATTTCCTGTACTTTTTAAAATTTCATCTTGCTTTTTAGTATAACTAGGATAATCTAAAACCATTTCAAAGCTTAATAATGAAGGTGTTTCAACCACTTCAATAGTGTATGGTTTTGAGGTTACACCATTTCCAGATAGTTGAAATGTTACCGCTTCCTTAGGTTGTGTAAACACATATTCAAACTCGCCAACAGCTTTTTGTTGCAGAAAGTAAGTTTCATCATTATAGGAAATCTGAGCACTTTCAGGAGTTACTTCGCCCGCGGTTTTTACAATAAGCTTAAAATCTGTGTTTTCAATTGCATTCAAATTATCATTCACTACGAAAAATTGAAATGGTGCAGGTGGTTCGTAAGCCGTTTTGTAGTGCACAACACGTTTATAGCTATCGCTAAACCAATCAAAATTTCCTGTAAAAAAAGTTAACAGAAAAATGGCAATAGGAATAGCTGCATATTTTAAATAGCCAATATTTTTTTTAAAATTAATCGCTAATTTAAACGGTACGGGTTTTAATTCTGAAGATTTTTGTTCGATGCTTGCCAGTAGTAATTCAGATTTTGAAGTATTGCCATTAAGTTGTAAAACATTCAACAACTTATCATTCACTTCTGGAAAATGTTTTCCAATAATTTTTGAAGCCACTTCGTAGTCTATTCCCTTTTGAAGCTTAAATAACTTTGCTAAAGGAATAAAAATAAACTTGATGAGCAACCCAAATTCAACAGCAATAAATAGCCAGAACAAAACCGTTCTAGCAGTAGTGTTTAACCATAAAACATGCTCAACAAAAACAATAAACAAAAAATACAATAAACCTATAGCGAAGAACAGAATAGCGCCTTTAAGCAATTCATTGGTGTAGTATCGCCTAATGAATGCTTCTAACTTGTTTTGTATGTCTTTAAAATTATTCATGATTTGGGGAAAAATGCCCTCGCAACTAACAATTAACTTACTAAACTACAATTTTATTTTAATTAGTAAATGCTTAGCTTTGGTAAAACTAAGTTAAAATGACCAGTTAAATGCGATTTTCACATTAGTCGAAATGAAAAAACTTCTTTTTCAACATGAAAGATCTAAAATATTTTGCAGCCTTTTCAATTCCATTAATGGCTTTTTTAAGCATTTACTTTAAAGGCTATTTTAGTTTTTTAACGCCAGTATATGCTTTCGTTTTTTTACCCATTCTAGAGCTCATCTTATCAACAGATAATTCAAATTTAAACAACGAACAAACCGATAGTAAACTTAAAAACACGTTGTTTGATTGGATGCTGTACTTAAACCTTCCTCTTGTTTATGGTTTACTTATTTACGCTCTTATCGAAATAACACACAACACACCTACTACATACGAAATTGTAGGTTTAATTTTTTCTTTAGGTATTGTTTTGGCTGTTAACGGTATAAATGTAGCGCATGAACTTGGTCACAGACAAACCACGAACGAACGATTCCTAGGTAAGGCCTTATTGCTTCCTTCGCTATATATGCACTTTTATATTGAACATAATTTTGGCCACCATTTAAACGCTGCCACACCAGAAGATCCTGCAACTGCCAGATACAACCAAAGCGTGTATTCCTTTTGGTTTACATCCATATTTAGGCAATATTTCAAGTCGTGGGTCATTCAAAACAAGCTACTTAAAAGTAATAATTTGTCTTTCTTTTCTATTAAAAATGATATGCTTTGGTACGTGGTTTTTCAAATCGCATATTTAGTAATTGTGTTTTTAATGTTTGGTTATTTAGGCTTCGTTTTTGTTTTAACCTCAGCCATTGTAGGGTTTGTGCTTTTAGAAACCGTTAATTATATAGAACATTACGGGTTGTTGCGTTTAAAAACAAAATCTGGACGCTATGAGCGTGTTGGCGAAATTCATTCATGGAATTCAAATCACGTTATTGGAAGAATTGTGTTGTATGAATTAACGCGACATAGCGATCATCATTACAAAACATCAAAAAAATATCAAATTTTAGATTGTCATGAAGATAGCCCGCAAATGCCTTATGGTTATCCAACTTCTATGGTGTTGTCTTTAATTCCGCCATTATGGTTTAAAATTATGAATAAGCGCATTCCTCAGGACATGATTTTAAAATAGTTTACAGTCACAGTTTTTAGTATGCCATTTTAAACAACTTTGAACTTTAAACTTGAACTTTGCACTTCAAAAATCTATCTTTGCAGTCTTAAACAAAAACAATGACCAAAAATGTTCGTGTGCGTTTTGCACCAAGTCCAACCGGACCTTTGCATATAGGTGGTGTTCGGACCGCTTTATTCAACTATTTATTTGCTAAAAAGCATAACGGAACCTTTATTTTACGCATTGAAGATACCGACCAAAACAGGTATGTTGAAGGTGCAGAACAATACATTATTGACGCCTTAAATTGGTGCGGCATGCCATTGGATGAAGGGCCAAATACGAACGAAAAATTTGGACCATATAGACAAAGCGAACGTAAACATTTATACAAACAATATGCTGATGAGTTGATTGCTTCTGGCAATGCCTATTATGCTTTTGACACTTCTGAAGCGCTTGATTTTCATAGAACAGACCACGAAGCCAAAGGAAAAACTTTTATTTACAATTGGCATAACAGACTTAAATTAAGTAATTCTTTATCGCTTAGCGCTGAAGAAACTCAAGCTAAATTAGATGCGGGAGAGGATTATGTGATTCGTTTTAAATCGCCTCAAGATGAAACCCTGCATTTAACAGATATTATTCGTGGGGATATTAAAATTGATACGAATGTTTTAGATGACAAAGTTTTGTTTAAAAGTGACGGCATGCCAACCTACCATTTAGCAAATATTGTGGATGACCATTTAATGGAAATCTCGCATGTTATTCGTGGTGAAGAATGGTTACCAAGTTTGGCACTTCACTACCAATTATATAAAGCTTTTGGATGGGATGCGCCAGAATTTGCACATTTACCGCTTATTTTAAAACCAACAGGAAAAGGAAAATTAAGCAAGCGTGATGGCGATAAATTAGGCTTTCCAGTATTTCCATTACAATGGACCGACCCAAAAACTAACGAAATTTCAAGAGGTTATAAAGAAGATGGTTATTTCCCTGAAGCCATGGTTAATTTCTTAGCCTTTTTAGGTTGGAATCCAGGAACAGAACAAGAAATATTTACTCTTGATGAACTAATAAATGCTTTTGAATTAGAAAGAGTAAACAAATCTGGCGCACGTTTTGATCCTGATAAAATCAAGTGGTTTAATCATCATTACATGCAAGAGCAAAATAATGATGTGTTGGCAGAAGCTTTTAAGAGTCAAAACTCTGAATTAGCCGAAATTGACCTGAGCTACATCTCCATGGTTGTAGGTTTAATAAAAGAACGCGCAACGTTTGTTTCAGGTTTTTGGGATTTGAGTAATTTCTTTTTCACAGCGCCTACTTCCTATGATGAAAAAGCATCTAAAAAGGCCTTTAAAGATGATACAAAGTCATTAATGTCAAAACTCGTAGAAATAGTTAATAATGTTGAAGATTTTTCAGTAGATAACCTTCAAACTGATATTAAAGGCTGGATTACTGCTAATGAAATTGGTTTTGGTAAAGTGATGATGCCACTACGTTTAGCACTAGTTGGTGCCTTACAAGGGCCCGATGTGTTCGATATCATGTATATGATTGGAAAAGATGATACGGTAAAGCGGATTGAGAATTTAATAAAAACGATTTAATAATATTACCAAATAAATTAAAAAGCCTATCCAGTAAAAATGGATAGGCTTTTTTTAAAACCGGTTTTTATTCAAAAATTAATCATCACTAAAACGAAACCATAGCTCCAAAAACAAGCATCGATAAGTTCCCTTTAAAACGAGAATCGCCTCCAGAAGTATCTATATCTTCGCTTTCAAGCTTTTTTAAAGTATTAGTAAACCCGTAAATATAGTGCGCTCTAAGTTTCAAAAATTTAAAACCTGCTGTTATACCTACTGCACCATTCAAATTAAATTGAGAAATGTTGCTAATATCGGTGGCTAATAAATCATCATAATTATTAATAAAATAACTTTCCTTTGCTTCATTTTTAAATTCTAATCGGCTATTGTATTGCAACATCGGCCCTACATCTAAAGTCACATAACTTCCAGCTAATTTTGCATGCAACATAAGTGCTAGTTGAGCAGCAAAAAGCTTGTAGTCTACAAATTCCGAAGCCATACTAGACGCTTCAGGTCTTCCTAAGATACTTATTGTGCTTTCAGATAAATGCATGCCATAGCTCATGTTATACCACCTGTTCGGAATATCTACTGTAGCACTTAATCCGCCAATAAAACCTTCGCCTTGGGTGGTTATAAAATTATCAGTTTTTAAATCTACTTTTGTAATACCACCAAAGATTCCAATACCATTAACGATATCATAACTTCCATGTTGAGAGAAGCTTTTTGTAACAAAACATATAGGTAATGCTACTAATAAGAAAAGTTGTATTTTTTTCATACTATTTTAGGGTTAGGTGAACAAATATAGCTTAATTTAGTAATTCTTATTTTTTTAACCATTTTAATACACAATTATGAGTTTCGTTTTCATCCCATTTGTAGTCATCGGATTATTTATTTTAATCTCGTCTTTCTTTGTTGTTAAACAACAAACCGCGGCTATAATAGAACGCTTTGGTAGGTTTCAAAGTATCCGCCAATCTGGTTTACAATTAAAAATTCCTTTAGTAGATAAAGTTGCAGGTAGACTAAGTTTAAAAATCCAGCAATTAGATGTGATCATTGAAACTAAAACTTTAGATGATGTGTTTGTTCGCCTAAAAGTTTCTGTGCAATATAAAGTGATCCGTGAAAAAGTTTATGATGCCTTTTATAAGCTGGATTATCCGCACGATCAAATTACAAGTTATGTGTTTGATGTAGTACGTGCAGAAGTGCCTAAAATGAAGTTAGATGATGTTTTTGTTAAAAAAGATGATATCGCTTTAGCTGTAAAAGCAGAACTGAATGATGCGATGTCTGATTATGGTTTTGATATTATTAAAACTTTAGTAACTGATATTGACCCAGATGCACAGGTAAAAGAAGCTATGAATAGAATTAATGCCGCAGATAGAGAAAAAACGGCGGCACAATATGAAGGTGATGCAGCACGTATTTTAATTGTTGAAAAAGCTAAAGCTGAAGCTGAAAGCAAACGTTTACAAGGGCAAGGTATTGCGGACCAACGTCGGGAAATTGCTCGTGGTTTGGAAGAATCTGTTCAAGTACTAAATAAGGTTGGCATCAATTCACAAGAAGCCTCTGCTTTAATTGTAGTAACACAACATTACGATACGCTCCAATCTATCGGTCAACATACCAATAGTAACCTTATTTTATTACCAAATTCGCCGCAAGCAGGAAGCAATATGTTGAATGATATGTTAGCAAGTTTTACAGCTAGTAATCAAATTGGTGAGTCTATGAAAGAGGCTAGAATTAAGAAGAAAGAAAAATAATATTAAAATAATAATACTTAGACCTGTTAGACATTTAAAAACTAACAGGTCTTTTTTTATGAAAAAGGATGGCGTTCCTCCCATTTTCGCATCGGATTCATATACTTCACAATACATTTTAAAACCGTATTAGCCACAAAGTTATTCGTGTGATTTAAATAAATATACATGGTGTGTGGCTTTGCACCAATAGAGCTTTTAATTTCCATGGCTGTTCTAGCATACACTATGGTTTTAAAGCCATTTTCAATACCAAAAGACGCCATATTGAAAAGCATATTTAAATACATTTGGTGTTGATATTGCAAGGCTTTATTATAACCTAAAAAATAAGTTTCTACGATTTTATTGTTCAAAATAAGTGTATAAAAACCCACTAGCTCTTCTTTAAGGAAAACACCAAAAACTTTAAAGTTATCTTTTAGGTGAACTTTTAATTCATAAAAATGGTCCTTTTGAAGCTTAAACGAATTAACTCGAGCATTGTCTGATACGGTTTCGTATAAACTAAATATAGCATTAGAATTCGTACTTAAATAATCCTCATCTAATTCCTTATATTTAAGATCAGAACCTTTTTTTCTTGCTGTATTATATCGTCGACGATACTTTTTGTTGAAAGCAGAAATATAATCGTCCGTATTTTTCCAACTTTCAGCAACATTAAAAATCATATTTGGCTGAACTTGTGCTTTATACAGGTTATTTGTTTTGAAAAAGGCAATACTTTCATGAATGTTGTCATTTTCAAAATAATCCTTTAACACTATAATGCGAACCTTTTTATTGAACTTCGATTTAATTTCGACTATTAAATAATCAAGTGCTTTTTCTAAATGACTTAAATAATCGTTTTGTGAAATTTCATTTTCATTAAAAAGGATTCCATGTTGACCAGTATGCATTAAGTTACCAACAACCAAAGCATTTCCTTTAACAATTTTTGAAACCAATTGTTTTCCAAGCTGTTTCAAAGTGTTATTGCTGCTTTTTCTAAAAATATCATCAGCATACATTTGAACGCGTTGTACAATAGCGATGCCAACCAAGTTTTCATCTTTAAAAACACCAATATAATAGCTGGAAATATTAGATGGTATTGAGGCTTCAAGCCCTTTTAAAAATGTAGTTTTTAAGAAAATATCATGAATACAAAGAACGTCCCAAGCCTTGGGAAGTTCATTTACGTTTCTATAAATTTTATGGTGTATCAAAATCAATGAAAAAAGACTGAAAATAAACATCTTCAGTCTTTAAGTTTGTTAAAAGCTTACAAAATTTTATAGGCCACAAAGTATGGCGCCCATAACCGCAAGAGTTACAATCCAATAACCTGCGTTGATAAATATATACTTGGCGCTTTTACGTTCAAATAAAGCATTTGTTCCAATAATCGGAAGTGCTACAAAAATTCCAGCCATTGTACCATGAAATGCACCATGCTTAAATGTTCTGTACGCTGTTCCATAATCACCCATAAATGTTTCGAATGATGGTAAAGCAATAGTTGGGTCTCCGCCTACCATTCCTAAGGCTCCCCATTGGTGGTTTGTCATTTGCATAAGTTGTACCGCTAATAATAATGCGAAAACTAAAGCAAGGCCAAAAATTTTAGCCATGTTTCCTCCTTTAATTTTTTCTTCAGTCATTCCAGCAGCTTCCATCCAAGCTTTTCCGAATACTTTCGGGTTGTACCATATAAAGCCTACTACTAAAGCTGCAACAGCAGCAATAGGTATCGCAATTGGGTTAATTGGCATTTCCATATTTTTAAGTTTTTATAGTTAGTGAGCTTTAAATGTACAAAAAAACCCGAAGATGCACTTCGAGTTAATTAATTTTGCTTGTCTAGCAAGACTTTTTAAATTAGATTAAAGCATTAGCTTCTTCAACTAACAAGGTGTTTTTATCTTCCAATGCTTTTGCTATAAAATCATTGATAGCTTCATTTTTTTCTAAACCATTTTTAAGTAAAACACCCAAGGTAATCATCGTAATAATTCTTGTCCCTGATTTCTTTACCGATGTGTTAAACAACGGCTCAACCTCATCATAACTAACGTTTTTGGCTAATTCTTGAATGTCTGTTTTAGCCGTCGCACGCTTGTCATCTGGCAATCTATCATACTTTTTACCATACGATTTTATTTGCTCGATAGCAGAACGATTATTCTGTTGTGGCCGTTTTTGTTGGTTTTGATTTTTGTTTTCCTTTGGCTTTACTTTTGCCCAAGTATCACGTAAACCAACGGTTTTATTAAACACAAATTTATCTGAAGTGGAATCATCATCCACATTAAAATACCCTAAACGCTGAAACTGAAATCTGTCTCCTAATTTGGCTTCCTTTAAACTTGGCTCTACAAAAGCTTCAATAGTTTTTAAAGAATTTGGGTTTATAAATTCCATAAAATCTTTGTCTTGATAGCTATCTGGTGCTTCATCAACAAATAATCTATCGTATTCTCTAACTTCAGCCTTAATCGCATGTGCGATAGATACCCAATGTAATGTGCCTTTTATGCGACGTTCTGTATCTTCAGAATAGGTACAATGAATTTCTTTAATCTCGCCTTTAGCATCTTTAACAACGCTTTCAGCTTTGATAATGTAAGCGTTTTTAAGTCGTACTTCGCCACCTAATTTCAATCTAAAAAACTTGCTTCCAGCTTCTTCTTTAAAATCTTCTTTTTCAATATATAACTCGCGAGAAAATGGCACTTTTCTAAATCCAGCGCTTTCATCTTCTTGATTATTTTCAGCATCAAACCATTCAACTTTATCTTCTGGATAATTAGTAATAACCAATTTCACAGGATCCAAAACGGCCATAACACGTGGGGCAGATTTATTTAAATCTTCACGAATACAAAATTCTAGAAGTGATACATCAATAATGTTTTCTCTTTTTGCAACACCAACGGTTTCAACAAATTTCCTAATAGCATTTGGTGTGTAACCTCTTCGGCGCAAGCCAGAAATTGTTGGCATTCTTGGGTCGTCCCAACCATTTACGATACCATCTTCTACCAATTTAAGCAACTTGCGTTTGCTCATAATGGTGTAACTTAGGTTTAAACGTGCAAATTCGCGTTGTTTCGGCCTTAATTTACTCGTGTCGACAACTTGGTCTAGAAACCAATCATAAAGCTCTCTATGAGGCTTAAATTCAAGCGAGCAAAGTGAATGTGATACTTGCTCAATATAATCACTCTCGCCATGCGTCCAATCATACATTGGGTAAATACACCAATCGTTTCCCGTTCTGTGATGGTGTTTCTTTAAAACGCGATACATAATGGGGTCGCGCATGAGCATATTAACATGTTTCATGTCTATTTTAGCGCGTAAAATATGTTCGCCTTCATCAAACTCACCAGCCTTCATGCGTTCGAATAAATCAAGATTTTCGGCAACACTTCTATTTCTAAAAGGACCATCAACACCTGGTTGTGTTGGTGTTCCTTTTTGTTCTGCCATAGCTTCACTAGATTGTGAATCAACATAGGCTTTTCCTTCTTTTATCAAATAAACAGCCCAATCATATAATTGCTGGAAATAATCAGAAGAAAACAATTCCTTATCCCATTTATATCCTAACCAAGCGACATCTTTTTTAATGGCATCCACATACTCTTGCTCTTCTTTAGCAGGATTGGTATCGTCAAAACGCAGGTTTACGGGTGCATTGTAATATTCTCCAAGTCCAAAACTAATACCTATGGCTTTTGTATGTCCAATATGTAAATAGCCATTTGGTTCAGGTGGAAAACGAAAACGAAGATGGTTTTTAGGCATGCCGTTTGCTAAATCTTCTTCTATAATTTGCTCAATAAAATTGAGTGATTTTCTTTCTTCAGACATAAATTATGATACTCTGCGGGATTAGCTCGATAAAAACCAACCCATTAAACAAAAATATTGTGCAAAATTAGGTAATTTTGACCACGAACCCATTTAAAGTTTTTTAATTGGCTAAAAAAATTGTCCTTTTGTACCCATTCTTGCTTTTTTTTCGTTCCGTAGCGATGCTATGCAACTTAAAAAAATCTTCAAATGGGCAACAAAATACCTAATTTTCGCTTCAATCTAAAAACGTTAAATGGGTTCGACTTAAATTGTCTTGCAATGGGAATTATAAAAGTTGAAAATATTCGCGTATTCGCTTATCATGGGTGTTTGAAAGAAGAAACCAAAATTGGTAGTGATTATCGTGTGGATTTAGAAGTTAAAGCAGATTTACAAACCTCGGCAGTTACCGATAAACTTGGTGATACTGTTGATTATGTGTTTTTAAATAGAATTATAAAAGAAGAAATGGAAATAGCTTCTCATTTACTTGAAACAGTCGCAAAACGTATACTAAACAGGATTTTTAATGAAGATAAACTTGTAAAAAAAGCGACCGTTATGGTAAGTAAACTAAACCCTCCAATTGGCGGTGATGTTGAAAGAGTGACCATAAAAATGACCGAAAAACGTAAAAAGTGATTTTAAGCGTGGAATAATGGCATTTTTTTTTACATTTGTGCTCTCAATAAATATTTTGAGATTCCTTTTTTAGAGGAATTAATGGCGTCGTGGCCGAGTGGCTAGGCAGAGGTCTGCAAAACCTTCTACAGCGGTTCGAATCCGCTCGACGCCTCAAAGAACCTTCAAGTTTTACTTGGAGGTTTTTTATTTTAAATTTTTATAAAAAATTAATTAAAGCTAAGCAAAACCATCTAAATATATTTGTTCGAATCCGCTCGACGCCTCAAAGAACCTTCAAGTTTTTACTTGGAGGTTTTTTATTTTAAATTTTTATGAAAAATTAATTAAAGATAGGGGAGCGGTCTTAAATTAAATCGCTGCCACTTAGACGCTACAATTTTCATTTGAAGGTATTTTAGATAAAAAATTAATACAATGTAGCAAAACCTATTATCTGGAAAGTTGTTCTTAAATGCTATAGATCACAAAAAATTTTCAGTTTATGATGAAAGCTTAATTATTTATTATGAAAATTTCTTCCTTCAACTTTCGCATCTGCTGGTACATAAAAATCCTTTATCCACATGATTTTATCAGAAAACTGCTTATGCTGAAACGTTAAAGTAAGCCTATCTTCTGTCAGTTCTAATATTTGAAAATATTTATAATTTTCTTCAATATTCATTAATTTAGGAAGTTGATTACTTTGTAATTTTATAAAACTATTACCTGTTTCATTTTGAACTACTTCCCATTTTGCATTTAAACTTTCACCACAATCGCTATGCTCACTATTATTATCATTCATAGTCATATCCATTCTATAAGATTGTCTGTAAGATAAAAAACAGTCTCCCATATTCATTCTGATGTTGTTGTTTAACCGTTTTGCTAATTTCCATACCTTCTCATCATTTCCACTAATCAATTCTATGGCATTTGAAGGTAATTTATAAGGTTCGGTTTTTGAGTCTTTACAGGATGTGAAATTTAAAAGAACTACTAATAATCCTATAATACTGAAATTAGTAACTTTCATAGGTTAAAATTTTAAATATAATTAGCAATAACTAGAGCAAGTTAATATCCTAAAACCAAATTGAAATAATGCTTTTTATTCTGGAAGCTTTTCTTTTATAGGATTTATATTTTCAAGCTTTTCTTTGTTTTTCTCGTAAGCTTCGGGAAACAAGCCTTGAACAAATAATAGAATTCCAAAACCTAGTATTACGATAGCGATGACTTTTTTGGTCTTAAAAATGAGTCGTGGTGTTAATTTTGCTTTGAGCCTTTTAGCGATAACTATTTTGACTAAATCTGAAACAAAATAGGCCGCGAGCATTGAAGAAATGAAAACAATATCGCCGTTTTCTGAGGTTGTTAAGGAATCTCCTAATACGATAAAACCCAACCAGCCTAATAAGACGCCTATATTTATAAAATTGAGCAGAAAACCTTTAATAAACAGCTTTCCGTAGTCTTTTTGAATTTCTACTTTATGGTATTCTTTTACTATGGCTCTGAATGATTTTGATGTTTTTATGAATGAAATGACCCCGTAAACAATTAACAAAGCCCCTCCAAATATTAAAAAAC
>NZ_JBATHX010000159.1:0-3211 GCF_049667265.1 Algibacter sp.
CGATTGGAATTATCTAGAACCAATGCTGCCTTTACCGATAAAATTTCGAAAGCGCAAAGCGATATGTTTACAGCGCAATCCAGCGGTTTTGATACGCAAGCTCAGGTTACAAAACTTGAAAACGCTTATAGTAATTACCAAAAACGAAATAGCTTGCTATATGTAACGGCGCCTCAAAATGGCTTCATAAATAAAGTATTAACTGGCGGCATTGGCGTAACATTTAAAGAAGGGGAACAATTAGTTGGTATTATGCCTTCCAATTATGATTTGGCTGTTGAAACGTTTGTGCGACCAATTGACTTACCATTACTTCATATAGGAGAAACAGTCCGTGTACAATTTGATGGTTGGCCTGCTATAGTTTTTAGCGGATGGCCAAATGTATCTTACGGAACATACGGCGCAAAAGTTGTGGCTATAGAGCGTTTTATTAGTGATAATGGAAAATACAGAGTGTTACTAGCTCCTGATGATAACGACCATACTTGGCCTGAAGCTATCCGTGTAGGTTCTGGTGCGCGGACTATAGCATTATTAGAAGATGTGCCAATTTGGTTTGAATTGTGGCGTCAAATTAACAGCTTCCCTCCTAATTACTATCAACCAGAAAACGGAAAAACCACCTCAAAAAAGGATAAAAAATGAGAGCATTCATAGTAATTATTTTATTTTGCTTTAGTGGTTTTGTGTCGGCTCAAGATAGTACTTCAGTAATGACACTATCCGAATATTTAGGCTATGTAAAGTCGTTTCACCCGATTGTGAAACAGGCCAACCTAATCATTAACGAAAGTGAAGCCAAACTCATGAAAGCCCGTGGTGCTTTTGATCCTAAATTGGAAGTCGATTTTGATAGAAAGAAATTTAAAGGCACAGAATATTACGATAGGTTAAATGCTTCTTTTAAAATTCCAACCTGGTTTGGTGTTGAGTTAAAAGGAAACTTTGAGGAAAACACCGGCGATTTTTTAAACCCACAAGCGTTTGTTCCTGAAGATGGTTTGTATAGCGCAGGCGTATCCGTTCCTGTGGCTAGAGGCTTGCTTACTAATAGCCGAATGGCTATGCTAAGGCAATCTCGATTATACGTAAAACAAGCGCAAGCAGATAGGCAATTATTGGTTAACAATATTTTGTATGATGCTACCGTAACCTATTTTAATTGGCTAAAAGCATACAACGAAAAACGTGTTTACGAAGATTTTTTAAGCAATGCAGACATGCGTTTTAATGGCATTAAAAAAAGCTACGAAGTTGGAGACAAGCCAGCCATTGACACTTTAGAAGCGCGAATTACCCTAAACGATAGAAAGCTGAATTTAGAAAAATCGAGAATTACGTTTATTAAATCTTCCCTAGAATTATCAAATTTTTTATGGTTGAACGACAATACACCTATTGAAATTAAGGACGCCATTATTCCAGATGTGAATACGTTTGATGCTATCGATTTAACTTTGAATACTTCTGGTTTAGATATTGAAAGTTTTGATATTGAAAGCCATCCAAAACTTCAATCGTTAGATTATAAATACCAAAGTTTGACCATTGAAAAACGGTTAAAGACGAACAATTTATTACCTCAAATTGATTTACAATACAACTTTTTATCGCAAACACCAGAGGTGGCTCGATCTTTCAGCACATCGGCCTACAAAAGTGGTGTTAACGTAAATTTTCCATTGTTTTTAAGAAAAGAACGTGGCGATTTAAAATTGGCAAAAATAAAATTGCAGAATACTAAATTTGATATTCAAAACACAAGAGTAAGCCTTAAAAATAAGATTGATGCTATTAATCAAGAATTGGATTCGTACATTTTACAAAACAATTATACAGATATTATAGTGAGCGATTATTCAAAAATGCTTTCTGCCGAAGAGCGTAAATTCTTTTTAGGTGAAAGTTCTTTGTTTCTGGTAAACTCGCGCGAATCAAAACTAATTGATGCGAAACTTAAAGCCATAGAAATAGAAAACAGTTACTTTAAAACAAAAGCTAATTTATTTAATGTTTTGGCACTTTCTGAGGTTCAGACAAATTAGAACAGCTCTAACTATGGCGTTTTAAAAATATGGATGCTCGGAAGCATTTTGTGCGTTGTTATTATTTTATTTTGACACTTGCCTTTGTAAAAAATTTCAGCTACCTTCGTTTAACAGTCGATATAGACAATTTAAAAAGGTCATATCTTGGTGTTGTAGTGCATTTGAGAAAATGAGAAAAAAATTTAAACTTTCACGATTTTTAATACTAATTGCGTTTCTTTTTGTTGTATACTTTTTGACTAATATGTTCAGAACAAAACGACTTACTGAAAAAGAAAAAGCATTTATTCCATACACAGCAAATCAGATTCTAATTTTTGAATCTAATAAATCCAAAACGGATACTATTACAATTACAGAAATTAGTCTTACAAAGCATCCGCCGAATTTAGGAGATATGTTTTGGGCTAAAAACACAGAAGTTTTAAGAGTCCAAACCGATGTTAACTGTAAGAACTGTGACGAAATAATGTATTTAGGAACTGAAAACTTCTCGTTTGACACAAATATTTCTTGGACAATTAGACTTAACGAAAAGAATTATACTTTCGGAACTAACCAAAAATCGATTGATAAAATTGAAAAAATAAAATCAACAGTAAACGGAATTGAATACGATGATGTTTTAGTTTTGGAAAGGGCAAAACAATTTGAAAGACCAAAAGACAATATTTCAAAAATGTTTTACAAAGGTATTTACCCAATTGATAAACTTTATTGGAGTAAATCAAATGGAATAATAAAATTTGAAATTATTGAAACAAACGAAATTTGGAAAATAAAAAACGCACTACAACACAGTATATAAAAAATTGCTGTTTAGTGCTTAACCAATGTGAGTTGCTTTGTTTGCTTGCATCCGATTTTCCTTCGGAAAATCCTCGCACACAAACACGCAACATTTCATATACGTAAACGTTAAACGAACCTCTCCAAAAACAAAACCCATTTTCAATTTAAAAAAAAAGCTAGCAAACAAGCTGCGTTAGGCCTACCTGCCGGCAGGCAGGCGCCCAAAATATTCTAAATTTTAAACGTTTTTACAGGCCATGTGGCATAGTTTGCTACATCTTCGCCAACGCTACCTTCAAAGAAATGCGCCAAGTATTTTATGCTACGAATAAGAAAACCTTTAAATATTGAAATATTAATCGTAATAT
>NZ_JBATHX010000160.1:0-2894 GCF_049667265.1 Algibacter sp.
TTTTTGGACCGTTTTCATTAGTTGTTCAATGTGAAAACGAACGGCAATTGGAAACCATAATTTCAAATTTAGAAGGTCAGCTAACGGGAACAATAATTTCTGATGATAACGAAATTGGTGCACACTCAAACATTGTAAATGCACTTGAAAATAGAGTGGGACGAATCATTTTTAATGGTGTGCCTACCGGTGTTGAGGTTTGTCCTTCTATGCAACATGGTGGTCCTTATCCGGCATCAACCGATTCTAGGTTTACGGCGGTTGGTGTGGATTCTATAAAACGATTTGTAAGGCCATTTAGTTATCAAGATTGGCCAAATGAGTTACTTCCAGACGAACTAAAAAATGAAAATCCATTAGGTATTTCCAGATTGGTTAATGGAAAAAGAACTGAAAATAAAATATAGGAACGTATTTGAATATATCATCTAAATAATGGCAAAACATACTTTTGTTTGCATTGATGCGCATACTTGCGGAAATCCAGTTCGAGTTATAAAAGAAGGTGGTCCAAAATTGCTTGGAAAAACCATGAGCGAAAAGCGTCAACATTTTTTAAAAGAATACGATTGGATTAGAAAAGGCCTCATGTTCGAACCGCGTGGCCACGATATGATGAGTGGCAGCATTTTGTATCCACCACATAATCCAGAAAATGATTTTTCTATACTGTTTATTGAAACATCTGGCTGTTTGCCCATGTGCGGACATGGAACCATCGGAACCATTACTATTGCTATTGAAGAAGGTTTAATTTCGCCAAAAGTTCTAGGAAAAATTAGAATGGAAGCGCCGGCAGGTTTAGTTGAAATTGAATACAAACAAACTAATAATAAGGTAGAATGGGTTAAGTTAACCAATGTAAAAAGCTATTTAGCTGCTGAAAATTTAACTATTGATTGCCCAGAATTAGGCAATATTACATTTGATGTTGCTTATGGCGGAAATTTTTATGCTATTGTAGATCCTCAGAAAAATTTTTCTGGAGTGCATGATTTTACGGCTTCAAAAATTATTCAATATTCACAGGTAGTTCGGGACAGAATTAATGAAAAATATCTAAATAAATTTGTGCATCCTGAAAACGATACAATTAAAAATGTGTCGCATTTAATGTGGACAGGAAGCCCATTAGATTCCAATTCATCTGGTAGAAACGCGGTGTTTTATGGCGACAAAGCTATTGATAGAAGTCCTTGTGGCACAGGAACATCAGCACGATTAGCCCAGTTGTATGCAAAAGGAAAATTAAAACTTAATGAGCCTTTTATTCACGAAAGTTTTATTGGTAGTAAATTTATTGGACGCGTTGAAAAGGAAACAATTTTAGATGGGAAGTTAGCCATAGTTCCAACCATCCAGGGTTGGGCAAAGGTTTTTGGTCACAACACCATTTCTATTGATGATGAAGACGATCCTTATGCGTATGGATTTCAAGTGATTTGATTTGTAAAAATCAAATCATCCCGAACATGCTTCGGGATATTTTAAAATATTTTATTGAATGTCTAAAAAAGTTGTAATTATTGGAGGCGGAATCATAGGGTTGTGTTCTGCCTATTATCTTCAAAAAGAAGGATATCATGTAACTATTGTCGATCAGTCCAATCTAGATTCAGGCGCATCTTATGTAAACGCGGGTTATTTATCGCCAAGTCATATTATTCCATTATCTGCGCCTGGTGTTATGAAAAAAGGGCTTAAATGGATGTTTAATAAATCAAGTCCGCTTTACATTAAACCAAGGCTGGATGCTGATTTTTTAAAATGGGTTTGGGCTTTTAATAAATCATGTAATGCGCAACATGTAAAAAAAGCAATACCGGTTATTAAAAATATATCACTTTTAAGTCAAGATTTATATGATGATATAAAAAAAGATGAAAAGTTTTCATTTCATTATGAAAAAAAAGGTTTGCTCATGTTATGCCAAACTGATAAAATGCTAGAAGAAGAAATTAAAACATCCAATTTAGCCGTGCAAGAAGGGTTGGATGCTAAAGAAATCAGCCTTCCAGAATTAAATAGGCTAGAACCAGGTTTAAAGATTAATGTAAAAGGAGCCACCTATTATAAATGTGATTCCCATACTACACCACAAGAATTTATGGAGGAAATGAAGGCATATCTAAAAAGTGGAGGTGTTGTTTTTTATGCCAATGAAAAGGTTCAAGATTTGGAAGTTGAAAATCAGAAAATAGCATCAATTATTACCAATAAACAAATTTTAAAAGCTGATGAATTTGTTTTAGCAACTGGATCTTGGGCACCTTTATTAAGTAAAAAATTAGGTATTGGCCTATTAGTTCAGGCAGGAAAAGGTTATCGCATTAATACCACAAGCCCAACAGGAATAACCATTCCAGCCATTTTAGCCGAAGCAAAAGTAGCCGTTACACCAATGAATGGAATGACGCGATTTGCAGGAACCATGGAAATAGCAGGAATAAATCAAAATATAAATAAGGCTAGAGTGGAAGCCATTGCTGATGCGGCTAACCGATACTATCCTGAAATTAATTTAACTACCAAAGAAAAGAACCATGCTGCATGTGGTTTACGACCAGTTTCACCCGATGGATTGCCCTATATTGGTAAATCTTCAAAATGTAAAAATTTGACTATTGCAACCGGTCATGCTATGATGGGCTGGACAATGGCAACAGGAACTGGGAAATTGGTTTCTGAAATTATTTCGGAACAAAAACCATCATTAGATTTAGATAATTATCATATAGACAGAATGTTTTAGATGATGCGGTACCATCAAATTTAAAACGCTTTAAAGGTTTGAATAAATAATAAAATAGAAAAATTATGAGCACTATTGGAATTGGAGGATCAACTGCTGAAGCAGAACTAGAAGCAATCAAACCGATGGCTCATTTGGTAAA
>NZ_JBATHX010000161.1:0-1636 GCF_049667265.1 Algibacter sp.
TTCTTTTAAAAAGTCTTTCGGAATCTTCATTTTTTAAACTTTCAACTTTGGTATTAATTCGTAAAGATTCCAAATGGATATTGTATATTCTTATGGTATCTTTTCCTTTTACAACATCAGCAAAAATGGCATTATTAGGGGTGTTTGGAAATTCTATAGAACCTGAATTAACTATTGGGAATTTTGAAAAAATAGCTTGGCCATATTTCGTTTTCTTACCTGATAGCTTCTCAAACTTATATTTAAAAAAAGATAAATCTATATTTTTATGTGGATGATATTCTTGAACACTCAAAATATCTGGCGATTCCGTTTTTAGAAAATCTACCATTTTAGTTTCTATCCCTTTTTCAGGAATCCATTCATAGAGATTAAAAAGCCTAACATTATAATTCATTACTTTAAAATTATCAGGACTTTCAATTTTTTTGGATGCAGAAAACTTATATAATGAGCCAAAAGAAAAATACCCTATTACAAGCGCCACGAATGAAAGCATAAATTGTTTTTTCAGCCGAATTACCCAATACAAAAAGAAAATTACATTTATAATAATTAAAAAGGATACCCCTAAATTTACTACCGCTAGTATGGAAAATGTTTTAGGTGGTAAAAATGGTAAAACATACGAAAGCAAAAGAAGCACCGCTGCAATGGTATTTATAAAATATATGATTTTATTAATGGAGCTTAGTTTCTTCATCGCGCTACTTCCCTGCTCTAAATAAGAATTCTTTTTCTTCTGATGTTAAACTATCATAGCCACTTTTACTTATTTTATCTAAGATAACATCAATTTTCTTTTGATTATTAAACTGATTAAAATCGGATTTAGTATAGCTATCACCCTTACTTTTGTTTTTATGAACTGTTTTTAAAGGGGCTTTTTTTGAAGATTTGAAAACACCTGTTATACTATCCACAAACTTTTCAAAACCTTTTCCAATATCTTGCCCTTTAATTAATTGTTTTGCGTAGAAATACCCCAGAAGAGCGCCACCTAAATGTGCTAAATTCCCGCCTGCATTATCTCCAAATAATCCTAAAACATCTAAAAGTACAATGACTGCTCCAACATACCAAAGTTTCAAATTGAAGGTAAAAAAACGAATGTCTTGATTAGGCATGTAAGCACATAGAAAAATAAACAAGGCTCTTACTGCTGCCGATGCTCCTAACAACCTTGAACTTCCACCAAAAAAACTAGGAAGCAAGGTATAGCCCAACATAAACAATAGTCCTCCTGAAATAGCCCCAAGAAAATAAATATTCAATGCCATTTTAGTACTAAAAAGATTCAGAAACATACGCCCTAAAAAATACAACCATAGCATATTGAATAAGATATGCAGAGGATCTTCACGCGAATGTAAAAAAGCATAGGTAATTATTGCCCAAGGCTTAGTAATAAATTTCGAAAAATCACTTGGTAATTCAAACCATGTAAAATTCATTCTTAAAATTAAAGCCAATAGAAAAACTACCACATTAATAGCTATAATTTTTTCTAATACATTAAGATTAGAAAGTTTTTCTTTTATGTCTTGTGTAAGTGACGTCATTAATTCCAACGGTTCCTGTTAAACTGATTTTTTTTCCAATACCACATAATTAAAAAACCTGTTAGGGCGCCACC
>NZ_JBATHX010000162.1:0-11437 GCF_049667265.1 Algibacter sp.
TACTACCAATAATGCGTTTAGCTATAAAAAACTCGTAATTCAAAAGTTATAAAAATGAGGTTTAATGTTTTCAAAAATACAGTTTTCCCAATAATTATAGGGATTGTTTTGGTAATGATTTCTTGTGGAAATAAATCTCAGTCTGATGCTCGAAGTTCGAAGATTAAGGTAGAGCAACAAGATGATTCCCTGAAACGCTTGCAAGATAGTACAGATATTATGGTAGGCGCAAACCGAATCGAGCTTTATTTACCTTTGATTAAAGGGAAACGGATTGGGATAGTAGCTAATCAAGCTAGTGTTGTTTTTTTTGATAAAAAACTGAAATCTAAAAATAAAAGTTACACACATCTCGTAGATTCGCTTGTATCATTACACGTTGATGTTCAAACTGTATTCGCACCAGAACATGGTTTTAGAGGTAAAGCCGATGCTGGCGAAGTTATTAAAGATGGTGTAGACCCAAAAACTGGAATCCCCATTATATCGCTGTATAGTGCAAACAAAAAACCTAAACTAGAGCAAATTAAAGAAACCGAAAAATACGAAAGTGATGTTTCTAAAGGTGTTTCTAAAATAGATGCCATGGTTTTCGATTTGCAGGATGTTGGCGTTCGTTTTTATACCTACATATCCACGTTGCATTATGTTATGGAGGCTTGTGCCGAAGCAAATATTTCATTAATTATTCTTGATAGACCAAACCCAAACGGACATTACATTGATGGGCCAATTTTAGAAATGGAAAACAAAAGTTTTGTAGGCATGCATCCTATTCCGGTGGCTTACGGCATGACTATTGGCGAATATGCTAAAATGATTAATGGTGAAAAATGGCTAGCCAACGGCATACAATGTGATTTAAAAGTGATTCCTATTAAAAACTACAACCATAAATTGAGTTATAGCTTACCTATAAAACCGAGTCCGAATTTACCAAACGACCAAGCCATAAACTTATACCCTAGTTTGTGCTTTTTTGAAGGTACCAATGTGAGCGCCGGAAGAGGAACGGAAACCCAATTTCAAATTTTTGGAAGTCCGTTTTTGAATAAAGACACCTTTGACTTTGAATTTATACCAAAACCTAATGAAGGGTCGAAATATCCGAAGCATCAAAATACATTGTGTTATGGTATGGATTTAACAAAAATTGAAAGAATTGACACTTTGAATTTGGAATGGCTTATTGACGCTTATAACAATACTAAAAATAAATCAGAATTCTTTAACTCCTTTTTTATAAAACTTTCTGGCACAAAAAAACTCCAACAACAGATTGAAGCTGGAATGAGCGAAGAAGACATTAAATCATCTTGGAAAACTGGTTTGGAAGCTTTTGAAAAAACTAGAGAAACATATTTATTATATCCGTGAAACGAATCTTAGCCTCATTAATGTTATTATTAACATCCGTTGGCTTTGGTCAATCTGTTGATAACTCTGAACAAGATCAAATTAAAACAGCAAAAAAACTTGTTAAAAAGTTTTTGCGCAAACAAGGTATTCCAGGAATATCCATCTCTATTTCAAAAAATGGAGAGCTAATTTGGTCTAAAGGATTTGGTTATGCCAGTAAAAAACCTAGAACCAAAATAGACCCAAATAAAACACTTTTTAGAATTGCCAGTATTTCAAAATCTATTACCGCATTAACATTAGCCAATTTAGTAGAAAACCATACCATCAATTTAAATAGAAGTATTTATAATTATCTACCCGATTACCCTAAAAACACATACGATTTTACCGTTAAAGAATTAGGGGGACACCTTGCTGGCATTAGGAGTTACAAAGGCAACGAATTTTTACTAAATAAAAAAATGTCTATTTCTGAAGGTGTCGACTTATTTAAAAACGATTTGCTTTTATTTGAGCCTTCTACGCAATTCTCTTATAATACATTTGGGTATGTTTTGCTGAGTGAAATTATGCAAAAAGTGTCGAAAACAGATTTTAATAAATTAGTAAGTAACGCTGTTTTTAAACCCTTAGGAATGACAAATACCATGTTGGATGATTCAGAAAAAAGCATTCCAAATAAAACCAATTTTTACCGAACAAAACGTAAGCTATCAACACCTGTATCCAATGAATATAAAGTTGCTGGAGGCGGGTTTTTATCAACTTCTGAAGATTTAATCAAATTGGGAGAAGAAATTATTTCTCCTCAAACAGTTTCAAAAGCAGCTTTGTCTGAAATGATTACTTCGCAGAAATTAAAATCTGGACAACTAACAGGTTATGGCATTGGTTTTTCTGTAGAAAAAACGATAAAAAACACCCCTAAATATTTCCATACTGGTGGTGGCGTTGGAGCTTCAACCGTGCTTTTAATTTTTCCTGAGGAATCTATTGTTATTTCTGTATTAACTAATAAAACTGGCGTAAACATGGAAGATTTCGTTAATGGAATGGAATCTATCTTTATTGAATAAACAGAAAGTGCTCAATTACATTTCTGCAACCAAGCACTTTCAACTTAACAAAAAACCACAATCAAAACTTTAATAAGGTTTTTCTAAAAACAAATCAAACCAAAACTTTATATATTTTTTATCTCGTTTTCTACCATCGGACCAAGTTCAAACGCACTTTCTAACAATTCCTTTTTTAAATTTTCAGCCTCATTAAGGTTGCCATTAGCCTTATAAATTATTGCTAAATGTAACATCGCTTCAGGTTCAAAAGTTTTACCAACTACAAAGGCTTCCATAATTTCTAATGCTTCTTTAATATCACCTTGTTTAAAATAGGTCCACGCTAACAAATCATAAGATTGTGGAGTGGGTCTATTTTCTATTTCAATATTGGCAATCCTTAAGGCATCTGCAGTTTGGTTTTTATTTTCTGCATATAACTTGGCGTTGTGGGCGTTATACATATCGCCATAAAAAGGATTATTAACGGCTTTTTCATATAGCTTTAACTGCGTTTCTTTTAGGTTTTTATCACCTTTAAAATCAGCAATTTCAGCTTTTAAAAGATGGTAGTCTGGGGCATTATAGGTTTTAGTTACTTCATTTAAAATGCGAAGCGCTTCCTCTGGGTTTTTCTCAAAAGAATACACAATCCAAGCAATTCCTTTTTTCGCATAGGCATCATTAGTATCTATTTCTAAAGCTTTTAAATAATGTTGATACGACTCGTTTATTCTACCAGCATGTCCGTAATAATCAGCTAAATTTGTATACACCCATTGTTTTGTAGGCGCCATTTTTGAGGCTTCGGCAATGACTTTGGCTTGCTCCATATATTTTATGGCAGCATCTACATTACCGCGGTGGTCAGACCATTTTGATAATCGTATTAAATAATCGAAATCGCCATCTCTTCTAATCTGCTCTAAGTAGGTTTTAGCAGCTTCAAAATTGCCAATTTCCAAATGAACGTCAAACAACATTTTCTGAGTTCCTTTTAATCCTTCGCCATTTATTTCGGCTTTTTTTAATAAGGTTAAGGCTTCTTTAAACCTGTGTTGCGACACATAATTTCTAGCCAAGGTTCTTAAATAGCCAGCATTATTATAATTTGTTGTTTCATTAACTTTAATTAAATAGGTTTCGGCTTTTATTAAGGCTTCAATATTTCCTGTTTTATTAAATATTTGAGATTGAGATGCTGCAGCTTTAGCTAAATAAGGAAATTGACTCGGTTCTTTTTCTAGCTTTTTTTCCCAAAATGTAAAATCCGCTTTCGCTAATTGCAACATCTCGTTCTCAGGTGTTTCTAAATACACGGTGTAATCGTCTGTGCTTGTTACTTGTTTCGATTGATTATTGCAGCTTACCGTAAGCAGCAATAAAAAAATAAATGCTATTTGGTTTATAGTTTTCATGAGTTTGATTTTTTTGTGTTTTTGTTAAGGTTTAAAAACTCTGAAATATGAATTTAACAACTCATATTTCAGAGGTAATCTATAACTTCTAGTGAGCAGAAGCTAAATATGGAAATGAGGTCAAAAAAGGTTTATCATTGGCATTCACATTATCATTTGATAACCCTGGGTTTTCAGTAAAATCTTCACCACCAAAGATTAGTAATAACTCAACTGTAATAACATCATCAGCTAAAGCTCTACCAGAAAGTGTGTTTGCTGGGTCGCCATCAAAAAAAGTGGTTTTACCATCTAATGACACGTTTAAAACATCGGTAGCCAAAAGACCTGTAAATGCTGCTGCATCTTGACCAAGTGCATTTAATCCGCCATCAGCATAAGCTGGACTTAAGGCCAATAAATTAGCTTGAAATTTACTTTGAAATGCTGCATTTTGAGCCGATGGTGTTGTTACGTTATAGGTGTCTTTATCTGCACTTGCATTAAATACGGTATTTACTGCGGGTCTACCCATTTGATCTTCTTGAGAATAAGTTCCAGAAAAATCTGGGCCTTCCATTGCTACAAAGTCATTATCATCGTTATCTGTACAATTAAATGCCATTAACGAAACGGTTAACACTAAGGTTAATATTTTTATATTTTTCATAATTTTCTATTTTAATAAGGTTGTTTTTGTTTTTTTTATTTTCTTTTAGATTCTACCCAAGTATTTATTCTACCTGAACTACCAATCATCGATTTAGGTACTTCTACAACAATCGACATCACGTTAGAACCTGCAAACGTATCTGAACCTGGTGAGTTAAAACTCGAAGCATTTCCTGCTATAATCTCAGAATACTGAGCAAAGTCCATAAAAAACGGATCGTCACGTGGGCCAGCAAAAAAGCTCATGCCACCATTAGTTGCAATGCTTGCTGCATTACCATATGCAGTAATATCTACAACCCCACCAACTGTGGCGTTTGTTTGAATGGTACTATTCAATCCTGTTTGCGACGGTGCAACGGGTCCAAAAAAGTACATTTTCCCATCTCTTGGGATAGCTTGAATTACTAAGTCTTCCACATTATCATTATTAGTATCAATATTAAATTCCACTAATACATTTTCATTAAATGCGGCTGTACTCGTATTCATCGGACTTAATAATCCTTGTAAATTTGCTACAAAAACTAAATTGTCTGTGTTTTCGCCCTGAAAGGCATAAAAATCAGTAATATCACTATTACCACCTGCAACTGCCGGCGCATCAATATGATCTGCCGCAATAATAAAGTAACTAGCTACTGCTACTACTCCAATTCCTAATACTCTTTTTAAATTTTTCATGTTAATTGAGATTTTTGTTATTATTAATTTCACTCTCTGCCAATACCTACGAAAAAAAAGAAATAGTGGTTTTGTTAAAATTTTGTTAAAGAAAAAATAACATGGATGTTCAGGCAAAACATTACTTTTGCAAACAATAAGGATAATTGAATTATGAACCCATCATCTTCAGGCTGGATAAAGAAGTTACTTAAGGAGCTGACTAATAATAATCGTTTTTTAAAATTCGATGAGGAAACCTTCTACGAAGCCTTGAGGGCTTCTGGGTTTATATATGGTAGCAACTTAAATGTGGTAAGTCAGGTTATTCAGAAAAAAGATCTTACTGAAGAGGAATTATGTAAAACAAATTTAGTTTTATCGTTTTACTATATATACGCCAATTCCCAAAATAACGAACCTTTTGTTGAAAGTGTTATTAACTTTTATAATAGTATCGATACTACAAAATCGTCCTTTCTCCAAGATTTATTGGGTGGAAAAAAATCTGAAGAACAATTAGAAAAAATAATACACAGGCGCATTCAAATTGATGCCAATGTACTTACCAAAAATTTCAACTATTTTATTATCAACGCCCTTTTGTTTATTGATGTTTTAGCATACAAAACCTATTTACAAGACCATAAAATATCTACTGATTATTTAAAAGACATGGAAGCTTCCATTACCTCTATATCTTTGGATGTTCTAAACTCAAAGGAAATTAAAAATCAATATGACGATAGTTTAATAAAGTTATTCGAATCTTCCCTACGCTATCAGGACAACTCGCATATAAAATATAAAAAGGCCATAAAAAATGTAATTACTAATCTTGAGAAATTCTATGTATTAGATTTGGCTTGCATGGCGACTTGGAGCGACCAAATGATTGATATTGAAGAACATCACTTTTTAGAAAAACTCGGTCACGATTTAAATTTAAACTTTACTAAAACGCAGCAATCTATAAAAGCTGTAAACAAGTTTTATACGGTAAATAAAGATAATATTGCCCTTTTAAGCTCCAAAAACGTTGTACAAAGCTTTTACAATAACTCTAGTAAAATGGTAAAAAAACTCATTACTAGAAACAGTAAACGCCTATACCAAGAGCTTAAAGACAGTAAAGAACTTATGGTATTACTATCACAATCTACGGTTAGAGATTTAAATAAAGAAGAACAAAAAAAGGTACAAGAACAACTGCTCGATATTTTTAAATCCATACCAAGTTTGGCCATCTTTATGCTTCCTGGTGGTGCATTATTACTGCCCTTGGTAATAAAATTTATCCCTAAATTACTGCCTTCTGCTTTTGATGATAATCGGGTTGAAGAATAAAACCTTTTTGGGCGCCTGCCCAACTAAAATTTAACTTTTTTGTAAAGTTTAGGCTTCATAAAATTTCTTTCTATTATTTTCCAAAATGATAGCCAGTACAAAACCCGGCTTCATTAAAATAAATTTTATGGTTTTTACCCATTTTTCCATTAGCTTTACAAATACATTAACCAAATAAAACCACATGGCATCTTACACTATTCAAGAAATTAATGACCTATTAAAAGGCGAATTAATTGGAAACACCACGCAACAAATTCAAGGACCAGAGCAGCTTCAAAAGGCTAAAAGTCATCATATAACATTTATAGGAAGCAGTAAATATTTAAAATATTGGAAAGACTCAAAAGCTTCAGCTGTATTAGTAAATGATAACCTAACGCTTGAACCTGGTGATAATCGTGCTGTTATAAAAGTGAAGAATGCGGATTTGGCTATGGCTAAAGTATTAGAATTATTTAATCCGCCAGCTCCAGAATTTGAAACCGATATTCATCCAACAGCCGTAATACATGAAACTGCAAAAATTGGAGGTGGCTGTAAAATTGGCCCAAATTGTTATGTTGGAAAAGATGTGGTTTTAGGAAATGGTGTAACACTTTACCCAAATGTTTGCGTTTTTGATGAAACCTCAATTGGTGATAACACCGTGGTTTGGTCTGGAACAGTTATTAGAGAACGCTGCATTATTGGCAGCCATTGTATTTTCCATACCAACGTAAGTATTGGCGCTGATGGTTTTGGATACAGACCGAGTGATGATGGTAAAGGCTTAACAAAAATACCTCAAATAGGAAATGTTATTATTGGGCATTATGTTGAAATTGGCGCAAATTCGTGTGTTGACAGAGCTAAATTTAGTAGCACCATTATTGGCGATGGATGTAAAATTGACAACCTCGTTCAAATAGCTCATAATAGTGTTATGGGGCGCTCTTGTATTATGGCAGGACATAGCGGGCTTGCAGGTTCGGTAACTTTAGGTGACGGTGTTATTATTGGCGGATCTGCCTCTATAAAAGACCATACAACCATTCATTCTGGTGCCATGGTAGGTGCTGGGTCTGGCGTTGTTGGCGATGTTGCAGCTGGAAAAACGGTTTTAGGATATCCTGCACAAGATTCCAGAGATATGCTTAAACAATGGGTGGCCATGCGTAGATTGGTTAAGAAGTAATTTTTACAAACACCCAAAATCGCAACGTTAGCTTTTCTTATTCCAGCCAACCCTTAAAATCTTTTACACGCTCGCGGGCAACAATAACGTCTTGTTCGTTATAGGAATTAAGTTTTATCTGTAAACGTGAGTTGGTATAGCTCACCATATCTTTTATGGCATTTATGTTTACATAGAATTTCCTGTTTATACGGAAAAAGGTTTGCGGTTCAAGTTCGTTTTCTAAAAGCTCTAGTGTGGTGTCTAAAAGGTAATTTCTGCCCTCGTTAGTATGTAAATAGGTACCCTTGTTTTCGCTATAAAAACATTCAATATCATCAATATTTATGAGTTTTAGGTGCTGCCCTACTTTTACCGAGAACCGTTTTTTGTATTCGCGATCTAGAGGATTTACCAATAGTTTTTTAATATCATTAAAATCTAAAGTGACGGCTTGCTTTTGTGGCGCCCGTTCTTTGTACTTTTTTACTGCAACTGCTAAATCATCGTCGTCAATAGGTTTTAGCAAATAATCGATGCTATTTAGTTTGAAAGCTTGAAGCGCATATTCATCATAAGCTGTGGTGAAAATTATCGCCGATTTTATTTCGATGGTTTCAAATATTTCGAAGGAAAGGCCATCGCTTAATTGAATGTCGAGGAATATTAAATCGGGGTGTTCGTTATTTTGAAACCAATTTATGGATTCCTCAACGGAATGCAACATGGTTTCTGCTGTTAGGTCTAAACTTTGAAGCATGCGCTGCAAACGTCTTGCTGATGGTTTTTCGTCTTCTATGATGATTACTTTCATTGATTGGTTTTTATTTTGATGGTTTACTTTTACTTGGTGGATAGTGCGTTAGGGATTGAACGGTTTGTTTGAGCTCCCGACCTTAGGAGGAGCGAGTAGTGAAAGCCCGACCCTTGTGGTAACGCCAAAATTATTTTATTTCCATTGGTTTTTATCGTTATCCATGTATTCTCGAATTTTTCTTTCTTCCCACGATTTGCTAAAAACAAGATTTTTACCAAAAACGCCAATGGCATGAAAACCCAAACCGATTCCCCAAAAAATGGCGGTTGAAAAGGTGCCGAAACTCCATAAATGGCCTCCGCTAGAAACGATTGTTGTTATTAGAAAAATATTTACTGCAACATACCAGAAGGCATGCCAATAAAAGCCTTTAAGTGCTTTTACGCGTTTTTTTGCACGTAGATAGGCTTCTTCTTTTTGATAATTTTTATCTTGGTACGGTTCTATTTTATTCTGTTCCATAATCTTAATGTTTTAATCCCACTTATTTTCTTCTTTACGCATTATTTCTTCAATTTTGCGTTCTTCCCATTTGCGACCAAAGTTGCCTTTGTGTACAAAAATTATAAACCCATGGATGGCTACACCAATGCCCCAGCCTATAATTGAATACCAAAACCATTTGTAGCCCCAATAGGTATGATAGTTTATAAAAATAATAAACGGTATAAATAAGCAGAAGGCTAGTAAATGCTGATAAAAGCCTTTTATCTCTTGGATGCGTTGGCGTGCTCTATTATATTTTTTGTCGTTTTTAAAATCTGGTAAATTTTCCATAATCCTTAAATTTTAATCCCAATTATTTTCATCATTACGCATAAATTCTTCCATTTTGCGCTTTTCCCAATTTCTGCCGAAAGCCCCATCGTTTACAAACACTCTAAAGGCTTGAATGATTAAGCCAATACCCCAACCAAACATCGGGAACCAAAACCATTGGAAACCCCATGAGGTTTTATAGTTTATAAATACTAAAAATGGTATCACTAAGCAATAGGATATGAGGCTGTAATAAAAGCCTTTAAGCTCGTCGACATGGTTTAGTGCACGCATGTAACTGTCGTCTAATTTTGTTGTTGACTGTTCTGTTCTCATGACTGATATTTGTTTTGTAAGCATTGGTATGCCAACTGCAAACCGATTTGCTTCTTTATTTATATTTACTTTTTTGTTGGTTAACAACCCATAGCGTTGCATGATATTATTTAAACCAACGCCACTACTCTTTTTTAATATTTGTTTGGGTTGCAAATTGTTTTCGACAATTAAATTGCCTTGGTCTTCATAAATTCTGATATGCAAGGGTTTGTTTGAAGTTACCATGTTGTGTTTTACCGCATTTTCGAGTAGTAATTGTAATGATAATGGCACTACTTTGCTTTCTGGATTTGAAGCTTTTTCAGGCATTGTGAAAACGATACTATCCTCAAATCGCATTTTAAGTAACGACATGTAAGTTTTTGCAAATTGCAACTCTTCATCAACCGTTACTAATTCTTTATTTTTTTGTTCTAAAACATAACGATACACTTTTGATAATGAGGTTGTGAATTTTTGTGCATTTTCTGGATTCTCTTCAATTAAACTTGTTAGTACATTTAAACTATTGAATAAGAAATGTGGATCTAATTGATTTTTTAAGGCATCGAATTTTGCACTTGCCGTGCCTGCAATAACCTTTTGTTCTTTAATTTTATTTTTTTGATATTTATTATAGAAATATGCAAAATGAAATATGATAACAATGGTTAAAGTAATCCATAAACCAAACTGGTAGTTTTTAAATTGCTGGTTTTCTAAAAACGTTTCCATGGATTGCTCATATACAACCAAAAAAGTGAACATTCTCAAGAAAAAAATCGCAATCATGGTGATTACCACAGAGCCTGTTATGCCTATAACAATTCTTTTAATCTTGATTTTTCCTGGTCCCCAATCTAACTTTTCAAGATAATCGAAAAAATATTTGTTGCTGTACCCTATTGCAAATGCATACAATTGATAAAACCCAAAATCGATTAAAAAATCATTTACGGTATCGTATTGAAAACCACCAAAGAAACCGTTACCTACTATGTAAATTAGTACGCCAATTACAAAGGTTAAAATGATATCTTTCGTGATTTTATTCATGTTGTTTTTTTTAACTATTTATTTCTCTGAGTTTAATAACCCGAGGCTAACCTCGTTTATTTTTTTTGGGATTTAGTGTTTTTCTTTTTTGGAATTTTAATACTTCGTGGTCTTGCCCCGAGGTAGTTTGTTATTTACAATCTGCCAATACTTGATTAACTCTCTCCAATCCCCAATTTGGACTAAATGGTGTTTCAGGTTTAAAGTTAGCAAAAAGTTCCAAGGCATGCTCCAGATCTTTACAAAATGGCTCGGTATCTTGTCCGAAATATTTTGCTCCGCCCATATCCCATTCCGCTTTGCAATAAACCACTCTTGGGTTTTCTGGTGCCAGCATTTTAGCTTTTGTATATATTTCAACCACTTTTCCTGACAATGTCATGCCGTAAGTAGCACCGTCATAAGCCACCCAAGCGGTATGCAACAAAGCTTGTAACACCATAATTTCTGGGTTATCTTTTGAAATTGCTGTAGCATCATTAATTAAATCTTGGGCTTTTTTTAGTTTGGCAGACAAAACTTCTTCGTCCGGCTCTCCAAAACAATACACAATATTAATTTGAGCCGCATAGTATGGCGGTAACCAATTATCTGGTTCTGCTTTTGATATACGCTCAAATAAATTGGCTGCTTCAGTTGGTTGGTTTTGACCCCAAAGATCGAAGGCTTTTTGCATGCCTTTTTCATAATTGGATTGTCCGATTGCAAATCCTGATACTAATAGTGTAGCAATAATGATTAAATGTTTCATAATTTTTGTGGTTTAATGATGAAACAAATATCTAACAGGAATAAGGTTTTTAAAAAACCAACTTACCGAACTGTTATTTTT
>NZ_JBATHX010000163.1:0-2310 GCF_049667265.1 Algibacter sp.
GCCATTTACTATTTATACAATGTGACAAGTGTAAAGAAGAAATGAACCATTGTTGTTCTACTAATTGTAAAGAGATTCATGCTTTACCTTTTGAAGAACAGAAAGCACTAAGAAAAGGACAAGGAAACAGCAACGATATTTTCAAAAAAGGGAGAGCAGACCATTTGCCATATAAGAAAGACTTGAGAAATATTTTTGAAAATTTTAAGAAATAAAAAAAAGGCTCCAATTATTGGAGCCCTTTTTATTTTACTGTTTTATAAACTTAATGGTTTTAGTCTCGTAATTATCACCTTCTAATCTTAAAAAGTACAACCCGTTTGATAGGTTAGACGTGTTTATAGTTTTAATTCCTTCAGAAGGTTGGTTAATGAATTTTATAGTTTTCCCTGTAATATTTGCAATTTCAGCTTTAACGATTTTCTTAACTGTAGAAATATTAATCAAATTATTAGCCGGGTTTGGGTATATTGAAGTGTCCTTTAAAAGATTGTCCTCAACACTTAAAGATTCAGAAACGTTGAATGCATGCGTTACCGTTTGACCGTTATAAGTTACTTGCCATTTCCACTCTCCAGGAATATTGGTAACTCCAGTATAATTCCAGTACCAATATGAACTATTATAATAATTGTTTAAAGGGAAATTCCATGTGTATAGCGCCGTGTTATTTGGTCTTAATATTTTAAGGGTCATTGAAGTTCCGGGTTGCTGATCTCGTAAATAAACAGCAAAATAAACGGTATCCGTTGTTTCAAAGTCGTTGCTTTCGTATGTCGTTTCTTGGGTAGGACAAGGAGGATATACAATTGGTGCTGCACTATGTGTTAAAGCAGCATTAATATTAGGGTTATTATAGGGCTTTTGGTTTTGCCACCAGGTATCCGTGTTCATGTTGTTACATGCTCCAGCGTAAGGATCTGCCAAAACATCTTGTCCCTCGCCATTCCATTCAATTTCAGAATATACTTCAAAATGTAAATGTGGCCCGCTGGAGTTTCCTGAGCTGCCAACTATTCCTAAATACTCACCTTCTTCAACCATATCTCCTACGTTTTTTGTGGTAGGAGAGTTTTGTTTCATGTGCCCATAAACAGCCACACTTCCATCAGCATGTTGTATGTACACAAAATTCCAATTGTTGGGATTGTCTAATGTACAAGTTCTGTCAGGTCTAGAACCTACTTTGCCAAGAATTTGTCCTGGTGCCGCTGCAATAATTTCAACTTCATCATTATCCATCATTTTCCATTGAAATGGCCAATTAAAAATATCTATTCCAGCATGATTGTATCCATTGCTTACATCATAAGTTCTATTTCCGCAGTTATAATCTAAAATTTGGTTTGGATATGCTGCGTTTTGGTCAACATAGTTTGAAATACCCCAAACATCGTTGTATTCATGCCCATCCTTCTTTTTAACGGGCCAAATAAATAGTGGGTGCGGAATGACACTATTTTTTGAATATGACAATTTGTTTTGATGATTTAATTGTTGAATACCGCTTTTAATTTCTGCTAAAACAATTTGTTTTTGAGTGTCAGTTAAACATGGAACATTGTCTGGGTTAAAAATAAATTCGCCTCCGTTAGGTGTGAAATTTGGAGTTTGAGCATATCCACTACTCCATACGAGTATTGAAAAAGTGATTAGAAAAGTAATTTCGGATTTCATAATTGATATATTTTGATGGGTTATACCATTACATAGGAAAACTTTTAAAATGTGAGCATAAATATTTTTTATTTTGACATAATTTACTGGTTTTTAACTCTTGTTGCACAAATAATATCCTTTTAAGTATTCAATAAAATAGATTAATTGCATACTTTTGAGGCTATACGAAAAAGGGATTAATGAACATTTACAAACTCTTACAACTTAACAGAAAGATTAAAAGCCACAGAATAAAATTTCTGGGTTTGTTTCTGTTGCATAAGATGAATAGAAGGTATTTGGCTGTAAATTTAGATCCTGTTTTAGCATGTAACCTGCGTTGTAAAATGTGTTATTTTACGGATGCTGAGTATGTAAAAAAATTAAAAGGTCAGTTTAATGATCAAGAAATTGAACGCGTTGCCGAAACCGTTTTTAATCGCGCTTTAAAACTACAAGTGGGATGCGGTACAGAACCTACACTTTATAAAAAACTTCCAGAATTAATTGCTTTAGGTAAAAAGTATCATGTTCCTTACATTTCTCTTACCACAAATGCTAATTTACTAACTGAAGAAAAAATTGAAGCCCTTTTAAAAGCAGGATTAAATGAGTTTACCATTTCCCTTCATGGTGTTAAAAAAGAATCCT
>NZ_JBATHX010000164.1:0-47790 GCF_049667265.1 Algibacter sp.
GTTCAGGTGAGTATAATCTTCAATATTTAAAAACATCTAAATAAGATTGATATGAAAGCTGCTGGCATTATACTTTTATTTATTCTATTAAATTCATGTGGTAATACTACAAAACAATCAAGTCTTGCAGCAAGTGAAACAGTTGAATTAAGACAACCAGAAATTGTTGAACAAATAGTTGTTGATTCAGTTTGGGCTGCCAACGGTGTTGGTTTTGATTTGAAAACCGTCAATGACAAACAATTCATAGCTTATTTCGATAGTAAAAGGATGATGACGGTTGCTTCAAGAGAAATTGGTAGTAATCATTGGACAAAAAAAACACTTCCAAACCAACTTATATGGGATTCGCATAATTCTGTAAAATTAGGCATCGATGAGTTAGGTTATATTCATGTAAGTGGTAACCAGCATGTAGATCCGTTAGCATATTTTAGAAGCACAAAATCGTTTGATGTCAATACTATGGTTGCCATAAACAAAATGGTAGGTCAGGACGAAGGAAGTGTAACATACCCCAATTTTTTCCATGATAAAACAGGAAGTTTGCTATTTTCTTACCGCTCTGGAACATGTGGTAACGGCAATATATTAATCAATAGATATTTGCCAAAAGAAGAAAAATGGGAGCGCTACTTAGAGCAGCCTTTGTTTGAAGGTATAGAGGCTAATGACGATCGCGCAGCCTATCATCATTGGGTAAAAGACGCCAATGGCGATTTTCATTTTGCTTGGATTTGGCGTTGGACACCAGCTGTTGAAACTAGTCATAATATTTGTTACGCTAAAACATCAGATTTAAAAAATTGGACAAATGCTGCGGGAGACAAAGTGACCCCTCCTTTTAGACCAGAAGATGAAAAAGTTTTAGTGGACCCAACACCATCAAAAGGCGGGATGCATAATAGTAGATATAAACTAATTTTAACTAAAAATAACGAGCCCATTATTGGCTACGTTAAATATGATGAAGCAGGAAATACTCAGCTCTATCTCGCTAAATTTAATAATGGTGAATGGCTGACTAAGCAAATATCAAACTGGGATTTTCGTTGGAAATTTATTGATGGTGGTGCTTTTATGACTATTGGTGGAAAATTTGAATTTATTGGTATTTCCGATGACGGCATTATGGCCATTAATTGGGAAACCGAAAAAGGCGATTCAGGTCGTTATACCATCGATATAGAAACTCTAACACATACCGATAAGGTAGCTAATATTCAACTTAAATATCCTGAGGATTTCAGAAAGCCCATGACCAATAGAAATGGCATGAATGTGAGAATAGCTTATGATCAAACTGCGATGCAATCAAATGGTTCAAGATATCTACTTAAATGGGAAGCGAAACACGGTGGTTTTAGGCAGCACGCACCAGAGGTTATTCCAGACGGCCCCTTAAGTGCTTTAGTTTTATTAAAAATAGAGTAATAATCCTATTTATAAACGCTTGATAAATAATTTTTGCGACTTGACGCTCCTAAGGTCGGGTCAGGCTTTAGCTGTGTTCCCGACAAACATCTTAATCAAACATGCCATTCGATTCTAATCGCAGGAAAACCTGCTATAATTTGTATTTCTTCTCTACTTTATACGATACAGTACCATATAGAGCAGGATACTTTTTTGAAACCAATTAAGTATTATTACTTCCTAAGAAATACATAAATGAAAAATAAAATTACAATTACCACAATTATTACTCTTTTAACCTTTGCTATAGGTGTATATGCGCAGACAGCTACATGCAATGGAACATTACCTTTTGAAGAGCAGAATGGGTTATTAACTATAGAAATGGAATCTGGAATTATTAACGATAATCGCTGGCAAATAGGTTCAGAAACTGTTAATGGTGAAGATATCACATATTTATATTGGACGGGGGCACAATCTTTTAATGCACTTTCTAACGCGTCAATTGTTTATAAAATTAAAATTAATAACCCAGGAACCTATCGGTTTGCTTGGAGAATGCGAGTAGGTTTAGGAACTAGTCCTGGAGAGCATAATGACGCATGGTTAAAGATTGATGGCGAAGATTTTTATGGCATTAAAAGCGGCGCCAAAGTATATCCAAAACCAATGTGTGAGAATGATACAAATTTAACTTGTGCTGAAGGAAGTTCTACTCAAAACTTTATTAAGGCCTTTGGAAACAGGTTAGATTGGGGTTTTGTAACCAATACAAATGATGGCGATTCGCACAGAGTATGGGTTACCTTTAATGAAGCTAAAGAATATAACATTACTGTAGATGCTAGGTCATCATATTTATTTATTGATAAAATGGTATTGCATCGTAATACAGTTTCAGGAACCACAGCATTCGATTTATCGAACGCTGAATCCTCCTGTTATGAAGCTTTATCTACTAGTAAAAATAAGTTAGCGAATATAAAAGTATACCCAAACCCAACAAAGGGACTTGTAAATTTTGATAACTTACCAGTTAATACAACGTTAATTCTATCTAATATACTAGGTGCAACTGTAAAAACGGTTCATACGTCTTCAAGAAAGCAAACTATGGATATCAGCGATTTAAAAAGTGGGGTTTATTTTTTAACTAGTAATACCACTAATTCTAGTTTTGTCAAAAAAATTATAAAAATATAATATCATAAATTTTCAATAAAAACAACTCACTTATGGGCTTTAGCCAAAAGGATTTGGGCTTTCTGTTAATAGTTTTGGCGCGATTTTCGCTTCGCTAAAAGCTGCCTATACGGCACTAACACGAACATAAAAGGTAAAGTTTAGGATTTGTATTTAATAGAATAAACCCTGTATATTAAAACAGATAATTCATGTGTAATTTTAAATTTTATAAATATTTTATCATAATACTATCAGTTTTAGGGTGTCAAAAAAACACAAAAAATATTATAGAAATTGCTAAACCTAACATCTTATTCATTCTTGTTGACGACCTAGGCTACCACGATCTGGGCGTTACAGGAAGTACATATTACGAAACTCCAAACGTAGATAAACTAGCAAACGAAGGCATGATTTTTACACAAGGTTATGCTGCGAGTCAGGTTTGCAGTCCGTCACGCGCTAGTATCATGACAGGTAAATTTACTGCAAGGCACGGCATTACAGATTGGATAGGTGCAAAAACAGGGGAGGACTGGCGCACCAAAAATCACTACGATAAATTATTACCAGCAGACTATGTTCATGTTTTACCACAAAATGATATTACCATTGCCGAAGCTTTTAAAATCAGTGGTTATAAAACTTTTTTTGCAGGGAAGTGGCATTTAGGGGGGAAAGGCTCTTATCCCGAGGATCATGGATTCGATATTAATATAGCTGGTATAGATGCAGGATCACCAAGAGGTGGTTTTTTCTCCCCATGGAATAACCCCAAATTAGAAAACAAAAAGAAAGGAGAAAACCTAACCATGCGTTTGGCTCAAGAAACTGCTAGTTTTATTGAGAAACATAAAGATTCGGTTTTTTTCGCTTTTTTATCCTTTTATGCAGTACATGCACCTATTCAAACTACAGAATCCAAGTGGGCAAAATACCGCAATAAAGCAGATAGTATGGGAATAGCAGAGTCTGGCTATAAAATGGAACGTGTACTGCCTATTCGTCAAGTGCAAGACAATCCCGTTTATGGTGGTTTAGTAGAAACTATGGATGACGCCGTTGGTGTTGTTTTAAAAGCATTAAAAGACAACGGATTAGATAAAAATACTATTGTGGTTTTTACTTCCGATAATGGAGGTGTTGCATCGGGCGATCATTACGCCACCAGTAATTTACCGCTTAGAGGGGGAAAAGGTTATCAATGGGAAGGTGGTATTAGAGAACCCTTTTTTATAAAAGTGCCGTGGTTAAAACACGCAGGTGCATCAACAGGATTTCCAGTTATTAATACTGATTTTTATCCCACTTTGTTAGATTTAGCAAATGTGCCCTTAAACCCCGAACAACATAAAGATGGTATAAGTTTAAAACCACTATTAGAAGGTAATAATTTAGAGGTAAACAGACCATTATATTGGCACTATCCGCATTACGGAAATCAAGGTGGCGAACCAACCTCTATAATTCAAAAAGAAGGTTGGAAATTAATCCATTATTGGGAAGATGGGCATGAAGAGTTGTATAAATTACCATCAACAGAAGAAGATGATTTAAATGTGCTTTCTAAAAATTCTGAAATAGCCATTGAAATGAGTGGTGAATTATTGAGTTGGTTAATAGAAGTAGGTGCAAAATATCCTGAAAAAGATATTCAATATGATAGCCTTAAAGCCCAAAAAAGGTATTCTAATATAGTAAATCAAAAATGGACTTCTTTAGAGAGAGCTAGATTTGATGTGCTTTCAAAAGATTTTCAACCTAATGACAATTGGTGGAAAAGTAAGCTAACGGAAGATTAAAACATTCATTAAAAAAAAAACATTATGCGTTCAATATTTTATGTAATACTGTGTAGTCTCATGATAAGTTTTTCATCATGTAAAAGTGCATCCACAGAAAAGGAAGACAAATTTCAATCCATATTTAATGGTGAAGATATGGAAGGATGGAGCGGAGACCCTGTATATTGGCGCGTTGAAAATGGAATTTTAATAGGAGAGGTAACACCGGAAACGATTTTAAAACGTAATTCTTTTATAATTTATGAAAAAGAACAGCCAGAGAATTTTGAATTGAAATTGGAATATAGAATAACTGAATCTGGAAATAGTGGCATCAATTACAGAAGTGAAATTATTGAGACCATGCCTTTTGCCTTGCGAGGCTATCAATGTGATATTGATGGTAAAAATAAATATACTGGTCAAAACTACGAAGAGAAAAAAAGAACCACATTGGCATATATGGGAGAAATAGTAACTATTCCGCAGATGCCAGATAGTATTCCTAAAAGTAACTTGCGTAAAAATGTAATTAAAAATTGCTGGCAATCTAGAAATATTATAGAAACTAACCCTAAATCACAGCTAAAATCAATTATCAAATCCAATGATTGGAATTCCGTTCACCTTATAGTAAAAGATAATATAATGGAACATTATATAAATGGTAAATTGATTAGTAAGGTAACTGATTTAGATTCAGTCAATAGGTCTAATAAGGGATATATAGGTGTCCAGGTGCATGTAGGTCCACCCATGAAGGTTGAGTTTAAGAATTTAAAATTAAAGCAATTATAATCTTGGTAATATATTTAAATTACACATACTTTGGTATTATGATGAACCAATTTTAAGAGCTTCAGGTGTAACTAAAAAACAGATGGACGAATAAATGGACAATGAACTTCAGACCGTTTTGAAAATAGATGGAAAGATGCAGTTAATGCAAATTTAATGAACTATGCCGAAATGCCAAAGTTGCCAAAAACTATTACAGATTTCATAATAAAAAAGCATGAAGTAAACCTGACCTTAAAAGTAGATTTAGAGCCTCATAGTGTGAAGCTTATAGAATTAATACCATAATAGATAATAATGATTAGAATAAAAATTTTAAGGGCTATGTTTTTATGTATAATAGGAACTGGCATTTTTTCTTGTATTAGTAAAAAGGAAAGTGTAGTACATATTTCTGAAGAACCTCGAACTAAGTATAACTTTAACTTAGATTGGAAGTTTATTAAGCAAAACCCAGAAAATGCGCAAGAATTAGGTTTTAATGACGCTTCTTGGGAAACCATAAGTTGCCCACATACCTTTAATGATATCGACACGTTTGATGATTTAAGTCATGGACATCATGATGGGGAAGATAACCATTGGAGAGGTACAGTTTGGTATCGCAAACATTTTAAATTGCCAGAAGAAGATTCTGGTAAAAAAGTATTTGTAGAGTTTGAATCCGTGCGCCAAATTGCTGATGTATATATTAACGGAAAACATATTGGTCAAAATCAAACCGGTTTTATTCCTTTTGGTTTTGATTTAACGCCACATCTTAAATTTGGGAAAAATAATGTATTAGCTGTAAAAGTGAATAATGACCGTGGTGACCATTTTAGAGAAAATTTTCCTTTAGTATGGCATCATGAACATTGGCATCCTAATCATGGCGGTATTTACAGAAATGTATTTCTTCATGTTATGGAACCACTTCATATTACGCTTCCTCTTTACGATAATTTAGAAACCCTCGGCACTTATGTATATGCCGAAAACATTACGGCAGAAAATGCCGATGTTACAATAAACGCCGAAGTTCAAAATGAATACCCAGAATCCAAAAATGTGGTATATGTAGCTAAAATTATAGATGATGATGGAAAAGTTGTAGCGGTAACATCTTCAGAAAAAAGTATGGCTGCTGGTGAGAAATTTACTTTTTCGGCCAAAACAAGTGTTACAAATCCTAACCGTTGGTACACACGTCATCCATACATGTACAATGTAGAAACCGTATTAAAAGTTGATGGTAAAGCGATAGATTCATACAATACACCTTTAGGAATTAGAAGCTTCGATTTTAATAAAGATACTGGTTTTTCAAACAATGGCGAATATGCCAAATTACATGGTTGGGGGCAAAAACCAACTAATTCATGGGCTGGATTAGGTGCAGCCTTACCAGATTGGTTGCGCGATTACACGTATCAGTTAATGGACGAAGCTGGAGGTAATTTTATTCGTTGGGGACATTGTGCTGGGTCACCAGCAGAAATTACTATGGGCGATAAATATGGTTTTGTAACGCTAATGCCTGGTGTAAGTGGCGAATCTCAAGATGAAGGTGAAACTTGGGACATTCGTATAAAAGCCTTTAAAGATATGATAGTTTATTATCGTAACCACCCATCTATTTTTATTTGGGAAGGTGGTAATTGGGCTGAAACCGAAGCACATTATCAAGAAATTTTAGATGTTATCAATACATTTGATCCCAACGGAAAACGCCTTATGGGTAACCGTAGAGCAGATGTTAAGAATGATTCCGAAGGCTATGTATCCATCGAAATAGGAACCGAAGGATGGGAACGTGAATATCCAGAATTACCAGTAGTTGAAAGCGAGTATAATCGAGAAGAAGCACCAAGACGTATTTGGGATAAACAATCGCCTGATGATAATTTTTATAATCACCAAAACATTAATAAAAATACATATAAGTTAAACTCCGAAGAATTTGCAGTAAAACAAGCGGACCATTGGTGGAACAAAATGGGTAAAAAGGCATTTCATGTTGGTGGCGCCAATTGGATTTTCTCTGATGGTCCCCACGGTGGGCGTTGTCCTACAGAGGTTACCAGAGCTAGTGGAGAAGTAGATGCGGTACGCTTGCCTAAAGAAGCATTTTACGCTTTAAAAGCCATGTGGCGACCAGAACCACAAGTGCATATTGTTGGACATTGGAATTATACTGAAGGTACGAAAAAAGACATCTTTGTAATTTCAAATACGGCAGGTGTTAAGCTATACGTAAACGGAAAGGTTATAGGAGAAAATAACACACCAAAAGATGGTTATGTATATCAATTTAAAAATGTGTCATGGGAAGCGGGAGAAATTAAAGCTGAGGGCTATATTAATAACGAATTAAAAGTTACTCAAACCAAAGAAACAGCTGGAGAACCTGTGGCACTTAAAGTAACACCAATTACAGGACCAAAAGGGTGGCAAGCCGATGGCTCTGATATTGCATTAATTGATGTTGAGGTGGTTGATTCTGAAGGTAGAAGATATCCTTTAGCTAAAGGTCGAGTAGATTTTACTTTCGAAGGTGATGGCATTTGGAGAGGAGGTTATAATAGTGGTAAACCAAACTCCACCAATAATTTGTATTTAGATATTGAAGCAGGTATTAACCGTGTAGCTGTAAAATCACTATTGAAAGCAGGCTCTTCGAAAGTAACTGTAAGACAGTCAGGATTAAAATCAACAAGTATTGAACTTACATCCAACCCCGTTAAAATAAAAAACGGGTTAACAACCCAATTGCCACAAGTGTATGAAGATGTATTGACCAAAGAACCAATGCCTGCATATACACCTGAAATTCCAGAATACATACCGGGTATTAAAAACCGAAGCGAGTTATTTAAGAAGTTTAGTTATACGGGAGACGGTAAAGCCATGTTAAGAACTAACATGCATTGGGGTAAAAAAGCCCATACAGATTTGGAACATAATTATACGCATCTTCCAAGGTATGTTAACGAAGCAGAATATATAAGGACACCAAATTCTGATAATCGATATTGGGCCAGAGATCAACTACAGTTCATTGCTGGCGTAAAAATGCATATTTACGTGTTGCATGATGATACCGTGCCAAGACCAGAATTCTTATTAAAAGATTATAAGGATAATGGTGATAATATAAAAGTTGGAGATGTAACAATGTCAGTATTTCATCGTGTTGCCGAAGCTGGCGAAAGTATAATTATGGCTGGAAATAGTGATGGCGATGCACCAGAAAATTGTAGAATGTATACTGTAATTGGTAAGAAGTATTAAATAAATAAAATTATTTGGGCGTTACCCTTCGGGTCGGGCCTGCCGGCAGGCAGGCTTTCTCTACTGGTTCCCTCCTGCGTCGGGGAGCTTCAACAAATGCCTCAACCCTAACGCAGAAAAGTTCATTTATACAAGGCATTTCAATCTTTGTTTTTTGAATTACTCTGCAACAATTGTAATTTAAACAAATAAACGTATAATCTAAATTTATTTTCAATTACCAATATGACTATTTAAGTATTTTCTATACTTACCAGGAATTTTATTAATAGCTTTTATCTCAATATTTTTATAATAGGCTTCAGCGGCTTCCGATTGAATTTGAATGCGTCCTTTTTGAAGTGGTACAATTTGTCCATCTAAATTTTTATGTCTTGAATTAAACAAGGCCATAACAACCTTACCGTTAACAATATGCAAACTGGTACCTTCAAAACAAATCAACTCTAAAGTGTTCCATTCGCCATGTGGGTTTTCATTATCAAAGCCTTTGTTGCAATGGGCAGGGAACTTTCTTTCAACACTTGAAAAAGTGTTGAGTTCACCATCATTTAAATAATCAAATTCTTTTTCTCCTTCTTTTTTAATAGACGGAATATCAATCAAGGTTCCTGCTAAGGCATAGTAATCTCCCATATCGCTTTCTTGAACCTGAAATTCTTGTGATTGCATCCAAACATTCCAAAATTTCCCATGTGGTCCAGTGCAATGATACAAAAGGCCATTATCTCTTTCACGCAGCAGCCTAGGTTCCCAAATTTTTTCTCCCCATTTAAATTGAAGTTTTAAATGATAGTTTTCATATTCTTTTTTTGAAGTTAAAGCACCATAAATTTCACCAGATATATGAAGTGTTTGTTCGCCTTCGATAGTTTTAAAATTAAAAACCTTCTTAGGGTCATTGTTAAGACCTAGTGGTTTTGAGTTTTTACCATCACTTTCCGGGTCTACACCTTCTAAATCTGTAACTGTAGCATGAGGTGCACCTATAAAAACATCCCAATTTTTATAAGGATCACCATCCATTAAATTAGTCCATTTTTTTGATAATTTAGCTGCATCTTTTAAACCGGAGGCCCATAAAATAGCACCTTCAATATGATTATTATATCTAGGATCCTTATAAATTTCATTGGTATGACCTAAGCCCGTATAAAAAACACGACCGCCATCATAAATATGATACCAACTTATAGGATGATTATTGGTGTTCATTTTTTTGCCCTCGTAGGAAGTTTCATCTAGTGAAGCCAAAACAGTTACATGTTTACCTACAGGCTTCAGAAAATTATACCATTCATCCCTAAAAACCTCTTCATTGTTGAGTCCTTTTATAGCAGGATGTTCGCAATCCGTATTAATATTTAGCGTTGCTGGTTGTACTTTAGGATGGTTTTTAAAAGTAGCTCCAATCATTTCTGTAAACCAATCCCATTGCTTTTCAGTATCAGAGGCAGCGTGTATACCTACAAACCCTTTACCTCTTGCAAAATAATTTTGTAGTGCCAATTTTTGATCTTCAGAGAAAATATTACCAGAAGTGTTTAGAAATACTAAAACATCATATTTGGAAAGGTTGGGAATATTAAAATCATCCGAATCTTCAGAAAAGTGTATGTTCCAATTATTTTTTACCGCCATATTAGATAAAAATTCTATACCAGTTGGGATAGATTTATGTCTAAAAGCTTCTGTTTTTGAAAATACTAAAATATTTATTGCGCTTTCTTGAGCAAGCACGATATTGGTATTTAAAAATGCTATAAATACTATAAAAGCGAGTCTATTCATGTCAAATATTATTTTTTAACCTTGATTTCTGGGTTCTTAGTAATATAGTTTAAAAGCATGTTTTGTACATCTTCAATATCACCTTGTTTTAATCCGTTATTAACGTTAGCTCCTGTGATCCAATAAAGTACCATTCCAGCATCAGAGCAGTCCCATTTTCCTTTTTGAAATTTAACGATATTATCAACTTCAGCTATTTTTCCAATAGTCCAAATGAGCTGTATTCTAGGGTCTGAATGGTTTTTGGCCCAATCCCATTTTTCAATATCAACTTTTAAATTAATATTTTGGTCTGGTATACGAACTTCTTCAATGCCAAAGTCTAATATTTGCTGCCATGTATAAAAATCTCCAGCATTATCATTGGCAGGATGATGCGTAATAACTTTTATAAATTTGTGTTTTTCTGTAGGGGTCTTTTTTAATGCCATACCAATAATATCAGGTTCTCCGGCTTCAATTATCCATAAAGGGTCATTGGCTGTAGAAGCGTTTATAGCCCAACATAAGTCGTTGATGGTTGCTTCTTTTTGCCATATAGCATCGTAAAAGGTTAAATTATCAAAACCACCCCAGCGTCTCGCGGTCATATCACAAGCAACTTGCATTAAATGGTGGCGCTCTTTTTCAGCTTTTTCAGATATGCGATCATCTCTTACCAAATCACAACTATGAGAATAGTGTACTAATCTATCTTCTAAACCAGCTGATCTTATTAAAGCAATGGTAATAGCAGTTCCTCCTAAATCATCAGGGTCTGGAGAGTTTCCGTCTGCTACTATGGCTATTCTACCTTTCGGAGCGTTTACTTTTTGGGCAAATGTGAAAAAAGAAATTAATGAGAAGGTTAATAGTATTAATAAGGTTTTAGTTTTCATTTTAGAATTCAGTTTATAAATTTTTTCAAAATGCGAAATATTACTTGATAGAATGTTTAGTCAGTATTTGTTTTTAGTTTTGATAATAAGTAGATGCCGCATTTTGAATAGTTTCTCCCTGCCCAACAGGAGCAAAAATAATTCCTGCCCATCGGCCTCTGGTCCATTCTTCGCCGTCACTACCTACTTTTGCTTTTACAGTAATTTTATTTCCTTTTTTTATGGATACATTCTTCCATAGTGCGTTATATTTTTTGCCTTCCTCGAATAGTCTTTCGGTTAATTCAGGCGAATAACTTCCAATTTCAATATCATTTATAGAAATAGTAAAGGTAGATTTTCCATCATTTTCGCCTATACCCACAAAAACAACATCATAATTTCCCGATTCAAAATTAAAATTTGTTGTTGAGGTTGCTTCTTTATTTTTTTCTGGGTTAATCGCCAACCAATTCTTTCCATTTTTGTAGAAGTTTGTATCTTCTACAGGAAATTCTTGGGCGGCAATATATCTATTTTCAGGTAAAGCCATTGAAATAGTTTTGAAATAGGATGGCATTTTTACCTCAGGAAATGATGCTGGCAGTTTACCTTGAGCTAAAACTACTTTTGGACCCTTTTCAACAGGAATGAAGTTTATATTATTAGTTAAAATGAATTTATCAAATTCAAAACCATCTTCGCGCATGCTAAATTGAATCGTGTGAATTCCAGCTTTGGTAATGTCTAAATATATTTTATGTGGCACACCGCAATGAATTTCTTTCGTTCGTTGTTTACTGTCCCAAGTCCATTGCTTTTTACCTTTACACCATTGCATGCGCTGTCCGTGTTCTGGCCATGTATCATTTAAGCCAACATGCAAACCATTATCTTCTGCACCTGTGCTAAAAGCACGCACCCAAACATAATAACGCCCAGGAGTATTAAATTTTATGTTATAATCTAAAACAGCCATTTTACCAGGTGTATTTGAGAAATTCTCACCATGTACTAATTTATCAGAGTGCGTTACACGTGTATCAGGCAGTATTTCAAGATAGGCATTATTACTAGCGTCATAGCAATGCGCTTTATCTTCATCTCTACCAATTATAGGTAATTCATCTTTTGAAGTTCGATACCATTGCCTTATATCGGTAGAAGTTTGTTTATGGAAAAATTCTGCCTCAACAGAAACAATTCCATTTTGTTCTTCAAAAATTACAGTTTTATCAATAATTGGTAAACTTAATTTTTTTTCCTGTGCCAATAGGATAGTACTGTTAAATAGTAGAACGATTAAAATGTTAAAAAAAAGTTTGTTTTTTTCATCTGGTCTAATTTGCAACATGCGAGTTTTAATTTTAGCAATTTGGAATGTAATTATCTTTTTTAAAAGTAACATCTAGAGTTTAGTAAAGTAACCCGTACTGTCCTGTTGTAAAATTAAATTAGGTATGATACATGTGAAGCTTTTTATATTGTTAAGTTAATTATATGTGTTTTTTCTTATACATAATTAAAAAATAAAACCTCCAAAAATAATGAATTTATATCTAGTTTTTAAGTTAAAACCTAGCAAAAAGATTGAAATTACAGCACAGAACATAACAGGTACTGCAGGATACTCAATAAAAATTTAAGAAATATTTTAGGAATCTAATAATAAATTCAACTAAAATTTATGAAATTAAAAACTAAATTAAAAATGCTTTCGGATTTTAGGAAAGTTTGGATGTGTGCAATTTTGGCGTTGTCTTGTATGGCAATGACAAATGCACAAACGGTATCAGGTACCGTAACAGCAGACGGTCAACCTTTACCTGGGGCGACTGTTATTGTTAAAGGAACAACCAAAGGAACAACTACAGATTTTGATGGAAATTTCTCTATTAATGCAGAAGCTTCCAATACTCTATCTATTTCTTATGTTGGCTATTCTTCAAAAGAAGTTTTAGTTGGTAATCAAACACAAATTAATGTTTCTCTAGAAGAAGATAACAAACTTGACGAAGTAGTTATTATTGGTTATGGTACACAACGAAAATCAGACTTAACAGGTTCAGTGTCTTCGGTAAGTGCTGAAGATATAACAGCTGTTCCTGTAGCTAGGGTAGATCAAGCTCTACAAGGTAGAGCCGCAGGGGTGCAAGTAACACAAACAAGTGGTGCTCCTGGTGCAGGTACATCCATTAGAGTAAGAGGTGGTAATTCCATTACAGGAAGTAATCAGCCACTTTGGGTTATTGATGGTATTATCGTTGGAACAAATTTCAATTTAAATAATATTAATTCCAATGACATTAAATCTATCGAGATTTTGAAAGATGCATCCTCAATTGCTATTTATGGTTCTAGAGGTGCTAACGGTGTTATATTGGTAACTACAAAAAATGGTGCAAATATTGGTGGGGGTAAGCCACAGGTAAATGTAGGTGTTTATACAAGTATGCAATTAGTGCCAGAGCGACCAAAGTATTTAAGTCAAGCTGAGCAAATAGCCTATACTAATGAAGATGCCCGTTTCAGAGGGGTTGCAGAGCCTTTTCCTGGAAATCCATCGGATTATCCAGATAATGATTTTTTCGACCTTTTATTAAATCCAACACCTATATATAATGCTGATGTATCTATTGCAGGGGCTTCTGAAAATGGAAATGTAAATTATTACAACTCGCTTAATTTTTTCGATCAGGATGGTTTAATAGAAAATTCTGGTATTAAGAAATTTATTTTCAGGTCTAATATAGAATTTAAATTAAGTGATAAGTTAAAATCTGGATTTAGAGTAAATTATTCTAGATTAAATCAAAAAAACGGTGTTGTAGGCTATGGAGGGCTTTTAAATATTCTTCCTACGCAACCTGTTTTTAATGATGATGGAACTTATAGTGGGTTTAATGATGTTATTGGGGCACCATTTAATAATCCAGTAGCTACTGCTAAACTTGATACAGACCAAACAACAACAAGTAACATGTTAGGTACAATTTACTTGGAGTATAGCCCAATTGAGAATTTAATTATTCGTTCTACTTTTAATCCAGAAATAAACAATTGGAAAAGAAATGAATTTACTTCAAGTCAACGACCTGATCTTACTGTAGTTGGAGAAACAGGAAATGCGAGGTTAACAGGTTTGTCATCTTTTGGATGGAACAACGAAAATACCATTCAGTACACCAAAGATTTTGGAAAAGACCACAGTGTTACAGTGCTTGGAGGGCTATCTTTTCAAAAAACAAGTTTTGAGAGTTTTGAAAATCAAGCTTTTGGAATTACAACAGATGCCACTAGTTTTAATAACCTAGCATTAGGAACAGATCCAACAAGAAATATAGTTGGTAGTGATTTTGAGAGTAATCAAATTGAGTCTCTTTTTGGAAGAATTAATTATTCATATAAAGATAAATACCTTTTAACTTTAGTAGGTAGACGTGATGGTAGTTCGGTTTTCGCGCCAGGAAATAAATATAATTTCTTTCCATCAGTAGCTGGTGCTTGGAAAATTTCTGAAGAAGCATTTATGGAAAATCAAAATGTTTTTCAAGATTTAAAGCTAAGAGCTAGTTGGGGTAAATCGGGTAATCAAGCCATAGATCCTTATAGTACACTTTCTTTATATGAAGAAGCAAACACCACCCTTAATGGAGTGCAACAACCAGGAGTAACACTTGGTAGACCAGCAAATCCAGATTTAATATGGGAAACCACAAGTTCTTTTGATATCGCTTTGGAGGCTTCATTGTTTAGAGGTAAAGTATTTGCTGAATTTAATTACTATAGAAAACAGACAAACGATATATTACTTGATGTAGCAATACCAAGACAAACAGGTTTTACTAGTCAATTACAAAATGTAGGATCTTTAGAAAATAAAGGTTGGGAGTTTTTAGTAAATTCTACCAATATTAGTAATGCTAATTTTAGATGGAATACAACTTTAACCTTATCTTCTAATAAAAACAAGGTACTTGATTTAGGTGGACAAGAGTTTATTGATGTAGTTGTAGATCAAATTGTGGGTGCTGGTAATTTGCGTCTCATTGTTGGTGAATCAGCGCCTGTATTTACAGGTGCAAACTATTTGGGGACATGGAAAAGTCAAGCAGAGATTGATGCATCTGGATTAAACCCTGGATCACAAATAGTTGGAGGGCCTAGATTTGAGAATTTAAACGGGGATACTACTATATCAAATGAAGATTATGTGGTTTTAGGTAGCCCATTTCCAGATTTAATTTATGGATTTGAAAATAACTTTTCTTATAAGAATTTTGATCTTAATATTTACTTTCAAGGTACTGTGGGTAATGAGGTTTATAATTTAAGAACTCGTGGGAATTTCTGGACTCGTGGTGAAAATCCTAAGTTTAGTGAAATAGCAGATCGTTGGACGCCAGATAATCAAACCTCTGATATTCCAAGAGCAGGACATGATGGTTTTTCTAATGTAGTTCCAAGCTCTTATGATGTAGAAGATGGATCACACTTAAGATTAAAAACAGCAACATTAACATATAACTTTCCAGTTGATAAAATTGGTTTAAAAGGTATAAAAGCAATGTCTATTTATGCTTCAGGAACTAATTTGCTTTTAATCTCAGATTTTAAATTGATAGACCCTGAAACTAGTAGGTTTGGAAATGATGGATTAGGTAATATAGCTCAAGGTTTTTCTAACGGAGAATATCCTAATGCCCAAGTTTTAACCCTAGGAGTTAACGTAACTTTTTAAAAAACATACTTATGAAAACAATAATAAAAAACAAATATTTATACATCTTCTTTATAATGTTCGCATGCTATAGTTGTGAGAACTTTTTAGAAGAAGATCCGCGTAGCATTATTGCACCAGAAAATTTCTTTGCTACAGAGTCGGATGCAAGACAAGCTATTACAGGTGTATATGCCATATACAAAAATAATTCGATGTATGGGCAAGTAGGGTTAGATACCTTTTACGAGAATGGAGCCGATACCGTTGAGCCAAACCGTCCTGGATTAGTAAACCCTATAGGGAGTTATTCGCTTGACGAAGCTATTGCCGATGAATCTGGTCAGAGAATGAGTGTGTCTGATACTTGGAAAGATGCCTATAAAATCGTTTTAAACTCTAATATTATTATTGATAGGGTAACAGGTAACAATGCTATTTCGGCAGCAGCCCAAACAGATATTATTGCAGAAGCTAGATTTCTACGTGGTTTAGCGTATTGGAATATTACCAATCTTTGGGGAGATGCTCCGTATTATACTGAAAATCTCAAAATTAACGAAATAAGAGAATTAGGTAGAACACCAAAAGCAACAATCATTGAGGGGGTATTAGACGATTTACAATTCGCTCAGGATAACCTTCAATCTTCTTATCCAGAAGATGAGAGAGGGAGAGCTTCAAAATGGGCCGCAGCTGTAGTTATGGCAAAAACTTACATGGAGCAAAAACAATGGCAAAAAGGTTTAGATAAATGCCTTGAGATAATAAATGAGTCTGGACATCAAATGCAGCCAACCTTTGAAGCAGTTTTTGATCTGTCAAATGAATATAATTCAGAGATTATTTGGTCTTTAGACTTTGCAAAGGATATTAGAGGACAGTATGAAGAAGGTTTGGTTGATCAAGCTGGTGGTACTTTGAATCCAGCTTGGGGTAATGGTAATTGGAGGCCATCTATGTTTTGCCCTCGGTTAAGAGATGAACCTTTAAATGCTGCTGATAGATCAGCTTTGGGAGCCGCCTTGGCTGATAGGGGAGAATACTTTAATGGAACGGGATTACAAGTAGCAGGAAAGGATTTTGCAGAAAAGTTTCCAATGAACGATTTGCGACGACCTTATAACGTATTACAAAACTATTTAGGCTTTGATTTAGTGTTCCCATATATGCCAAAATTATGGAACTTATCAATTGAGAACTCACCACGTTTTAACCATGCAGACAATAGATTGGTTTTCCGTTTAGCCGACGTGAAATTAATGGCAGCCGAATGTGAGAACGAACGTCCAGGAGGTAATCCAACTACTGCGTATGAGTATATTAAGGAAGTAAGAGAACGTTCGTATGCTACCATAGGAGAAGCAGAAGCTATTAAAGGTCTTAGTCAGGTAGATTTTAGACAAGCTATTTACGATGAGCGTAAATGGGAATTAGCAGGAGAAGGTTTTAGAAGATATGATTTAATTAGATGGGGCATTTTATTGGATGTTATGCGAAATATAGAATATCGTTTTTGGAATCCAGCAGCGAACATACAAGATTATCATGTTCTATTACCAATTCCATTAAGCGAGTTACAATTAAATCCTAATTTATTGACTTCAGATCCAACAAATAATGGATATAGATAATAGTTTGTTTTAGTAATTAGTTTATTTTATTAAAAACCGAAAGACATTTGACTTTCGGTTTTTTTGTTTTGTTTAGAAAATATTATAGGTAGAATCTATTAATAGGTACATCATAGTGCAGGACACAATACTTAAATGTTAATATTATATTTGAGTATTATACAAAATAATCTATGAAAACAAAATTACTGCTACTCATTTGTATTTTATCCACATTAAGTGTAGTTTCTCAAATTAAACATGGATTACGAGATGATCAAGGTCGCCATGTAATACCAAGAGGCTTTGTTGTAAATACCAATGATCATGCAGGAGAAGTTTTTTTTAATGATGATGATTATGCCCGTATGGTCAGAATGGGAGCAAACACCCAAGTTGTTCGATTAGAATTAGGTAAGCTCAGTAATTTTCCAGGAGGACAATTAGAGCCAAATTATCTTAAAAAATTAGATACTTTAGTAACTCTAGGAAGGAACTCTGGAATTAAAACGGTGTTTAAAATGACCGTTTACGGAGTAGATAAATTTGTATGGGAAGAATTTTGGCAAAATAAAAAAGGCGAATACCAAACGTATATCGATGCTTGGAAAGTTATTTGGAATCGATTTTCTGATGACTCATCTGTTTTGGGTTATGATGTGGTAAATGAACCAAGAAAATTATCCATGGATATCTCTTACAATGCTTTAACCACAAAATATTTAATACCGCTTTATAAAACGATAATTGATGAAAGTCAAAAAATTAATCCTGACAAAAAAATATTATTTCAGTCGGTTTTTATGAATAAAGGCGAGGGTATTGATAATAATCAGTACGCAGAAATAACAGCGCCAATTAATAGAAAGAATATCATTTTTGCACCTCATATATATCAAAGTAAAAAGGATTTAGTAAAACCAGTAATGGATCGTTTCGATAAAGAATCTGAAATGCTCAATGCACCAATTCTTATTGGCGAATGGGGTTTTCCAACATTTGCAAAAACCGATACAATAATTTCTGGTAAGCTCGGGCAATTAGAATATAGAGAGTTATATATTAAAACAGCAGAGGTTTTTGACCGCATGGGAGTAGGCTCCATCAAAGCTTGGTTTTTAGGAAATAGAACCATGCAAAATTTCCTTTCTGGAGGCCCATCAACTTGGTCTATATTTAGTGATAAAACAGATGCAGGAACAGTTGAACGTAAATACATCACAGATGTGATATCCAGACCTTTTCCACAAACTATAGCAGGAGATATTCAATCGTTTATGTTTAATTTTGCTACGAGAACTCTAAACCTTAATATTATTTCAGATAATAGTAAAGGTGCTTCAACACTATTTATTGGAGCAAACCGCCATTATCCAGATGGTTTCTCCATTTTAATTGGTGACAATATTGTAATGTATCACAATCCATTAAAAAAAGTTAGGTTAGAAACCTATAAGGCACCTAAAGATTTCAATTCATCAGATTTTATTTGGGATGCTTACACTCAAAAATTAACCATTTTAAAATGGCCCAAGGATAAGAGCAATTTAAATATTAAAATTGTTCCAGGATTACACAATTTCAACTAATTAAATCAATATCTCATAAAATCTACATTAATGAAAAAAACAATTTTAACGTGTTTCGTTGCAGTCTTATTATTTAGCTGTAATTCAAAAAATGGCAATCAAGAAGTAAGTCAAGAAGACGCAGAAATTGCTCAAAAAGTAGAGCGGCTTATAAGCGAAATGACGCTAGATGAAAAAATAGCTGAAATGACGCAAGATGCACCTGCCAATGATCGTTTGGGTATTCCATATATGAAGTATGGAGAAGCACTACATGGCTTATGGCTTGTTTTGGATTATTATGGTAATACAACAGTTTATCCTCAAGCTATTGCTGCAGCTTCTACTTGGCAACCTGAGTTAGTCAAAAAGATGGCCTCTCAAACAGCTCTAGAAGCACGTGCTTTAGGCGTTACGCATTGTTATTCACCTAATTTAGATGTGATTTCTGGTGATCCAAGATACGGTAGAGTAGAAGAGTCTTATGGTGAAGATCCTTATTTGGTATCTAGAATGGGTGTTGCATTTATCGAAGGTTTACAAGGTACTGGAGACGAGCGATTTGATGAGAATCATGTTATTGCAACGGCTAAGCATTTTATAGGTTATCCAGAAAACAGACGTGGTATCAATGGTGGATTTAGCGATATGTCTGAACGTCGTTTACGAGAGGTTTATTTGCCACCCTTTGAGGCTGCTGTAAAGGAAGCAAAGGTAGGTTCTATTATGCCAGGGCATCAAGATTATAATGGAGTTCCAAACCATATGAATACCTGGTTACTAAAGGATATTTTAAGGGATGAATTAGGTTTTGATGGGTTTATTGTTTCTGATAATAATGATATTGCGCGTTTAGGAACCATGCATTTTATTGCTGAAACCAGAACTAAGTCAGCTATTTTAGGGTTAAAAGCCGGTGTTGATATGGATTTAGTGATTGGAAAGAATGAGGAGCTAGCAGCATATAATACCAAAGTGTTGAAAGATACAATAACACAGAATCCTGAATTGGTAAAGTATATAGACAAAGCAACATCTCGTATTTTAACTGCAAAATATAAATTGGGTTTATTTGATAATGAACCAAAAGAGATTGACACAGAAACTGTAGATGCGGGTAAAAAAGAACATCAAGAGTTTGCTTATGAAATGGCAAAAAAAGCCATCATTTTATTAAAGAATGATAACAATGTATTGCCTTTAGACCTATCTAAAATAAAATCGTTAGCAGTAATTGGTCCAAATGCTCACGAAGAAAGACCTACAAAAGGAACCTATTCCTTATTAGGAGGCTATTCTGGTTTGCCACCTTTTTATGTTTCTGCATTAGATGGCATAAAATCTAAAGTAGGAGATAAGGTAAAAATCAATTATGCAAAAGGTTGTGACTTATTAAGCAATTCTAAAGCAGGGTTTCCAAAAGCAATTGAAGCTGCAAAAAAATCTGATGCAGTTATTTTGGTAATTGGTGGTTCTAGAAAAACTGGAGGCGAAGGTGTAGATAGAGCTGACTTAGATTTATATGGTGTGCAAAAAGAATTGGTAAAAGCAATTCATAAAACAGGTAAACCTGTTGTTGCAGTATTAATTAATGGTAGACCATTATCAATTAATTATGTTGCAGAAAATATCCCATCAATTTTAGAAACCTGGTATTTAGGAATGCGTTCAGGTGATGCTATTGCAGATGCTATTTTTGGTGATGTGAATCCAGGTGGTAAGCTTACTGTTTCTTTTCCAAGATCTGTAGGGCAGGTTCCTGTAACGTATTTAGAGCGTCCAGATTTTATAGGTTCGGGTAAAGGCTTATTTAAAGATGCAGATAAATCTCCATTATTTCCATTTGGTTATGGTTTAAGCTATACAACTTTTAAATACGGAACACCAAAACTAGACAACGCTACTATTAATGCTGATGGTTCTACTTCAGTTTCGGTTGAAGTTACTAATACAGGAGAAAGAGCAGGCGATGAGGTTGTTCAAATGTATGTTCGAGACGATTTTGCATCCGTTGGACGTTACTTAAAATTACTAAAAGGATTTGAACGAATTACTTTAAATCCAGGAGAAACAAAAACAGTTAGTTTTAATTTAGGTTTTGATGAATTAAATGTACTAAATCAAGACATGAAAAAAGTGGTAGAACCTGGTACGTTTACAATTTCTGTAGGTAGCTCTTCTTTAGAAAAAGATTTGCAAAAAGTAATACTTAATGTGAAATAGGATTTTAAAATGTATTAAGGATAATGCAATATTTAAAAGGAGGAGTTTTATTTTTTTTTTTTTTTAGACGGTGAAATTCCATGAAATTAGCATAAAACGAGTTGAAAAACTACTTGGCTTTTATTAAAAAAGTCTTAATAAATAGATTTTAAAAACCTGTAAAGCCTATATATAATAAGTACTTATAGGGCCCAAGCAGGTAAGTGCAGGATACAGAAGTCAAGTATTCTTTTTAATTTTATAACATTATTAATCCAGTTAGTTTATTACTAACACACTAAAACTAAAACTTATGAAAAAAATTACATTAAAAATTACAGCATTTTTATTATTAACCATGTTTGCGCTTCAAATACAGGGGCAAGCATTATATACTGTGCCTGGTAAATATAAAATTTCAACATCAGGTCTAACTCCGAATCTTTACGTTACAGTTAACACTTCTACAGGAGCTGTAGAATGGGCCGAAGAATTATCAGGTGATAGTGAACTACAACTTTGGACTATAAATGAGCATAGAACCCCAGCTTCTGCGGGATTGGTGGAAATTACAGGAAACATTACTGGTTTAGGAACCATTACCTTATGTACAGGTGACGACTCAGCGCATCCTAATCAATCGCTTATTGCTAGACCAGGGGATCCAGTAAGTGTAACACCTCTTGCAGATGATTATACGGGTCTTGACCAGTTTCAAAGAAGAAAAACTACTGTTGGTGCAGATGGACTTGCACTTTCAGCAGCTGAGGGAGGGTCTAACCCAGCAGGTGGAAATAATGCATTGTTTCTAAGAAATACACTTGGTACTAATTCAAGATATGGGGTAATTCCATCTGCAGCAGGTGAAGCTGTCCAGTTTGATGGTGGAGGAATTGACGTGATTCAATTCCATTTAGTAGAAGCATTAAGTACTGCAGATTTTGATACTAGCTCAATATTTATTTCTAACCCAGTTAATGAGGTATTAAGTATTAAAGGGCTTACTGATAATGTAAAACAAGTTTCTGTTTACTCGTTATTAGGAAGTGAGGTATTAACTAAAAAGTTATCTAGCAAATCTGATATTAGTTTAGATGTTAGCGGATTATCTGCTGGTATGTATATTGTTAAATTGCAAGGTGACAGCGGAAGCTTTTCAAAGAAAATTATTAAACAGTAAGTTTAATAAAATAAAGTGTTAAATATAAAATCATTCTATCTTAAAAAGATAGAATGATTTTTTTTGTCTAAATTATAAAAACACATATTCAAGTAAAAAAATAAAGTATCTAATAATATGGAAAGATTAGCCTTTAAAATGAAACTAAACAAAGGTCAAAAAGGGGCCTATAAAAAGCGCCATGATCAATTATGGCCAGAATTAAAGAAATTACTAAAAGATAATGGAGTAAGTGAATACTCCATTTTTTTGGATGAAGAAACCTATACGCTTTTTGCATTCCAGAAAGTATCAGGAGCAGGAGGTTCTCAAGATTTAGCAAATAACCCAATTGTAAAAAAATGGTGGGATTTTATGGCAGATATTATGGAGGTTAATCCAGATAATTCGCCAGTTTCAATTCCTTTGGAGGAACTGTTTTATCTTGAGTAATTAATCTCAAGTTCTTATTTGCAGTATAGCTCAGGATACTTTATTTATATATTAATAATAAATTTACCGAATAACCCTTTTTAGGATAATATAAAAAAATATGAAAAGAAGGTACTCTCTAAAAAAGAGCTTAGTTAGCTATGTTTTTATAGCTTTAGGCTTGATGTTTTCAGTAACCTTAAATGCTCAGGTTATTCTTGAAAATGAAGTAAAGATAACCGATCTTGGTTTGCATTTTGATGGAAATAAGGTGGGTAGTACTGCTACAAATACAGGAGATACAGCACCCTATGACTATTTTTTTGGAAAAAATATATCTGCACACGGCGATTGCATAAAAACCTACGGTAATTATGTGTTTATGACCTGGTACCGAGGAGGAAAAGCAGACAGGCATGTAATGTTAACGCGTTACAATACTTTAACTGGTGCTATGGCAACCATAGAGTTTCCTCATAGGCATACGGGTTATCAAAATAAATATTGGATTGGAGAGTCGCACAACACAATAGCCGTAGCTATAAGCCCAATAGATGGAACGATTCATATGCTGTATGATATGCATGCATATAGTCGCACCAGACCATCTGATGGAAGTTTAAGTGATGACTATTTCCGTTATTCATATTCCCTAAAAAATACAGCTTCCTTGCCAGATGCAGAATTTACCTTAGATAAATTTGTACAAAACAGCTCAGGTGGTTACAAGCATTTAAGTTTAAATGGAGGCGAAGATTATTCTAATTTTGCTGCATTAACCTATCCACAGTTTTTTTTAAACGATTTAGGCGACATTTTTATGTACATGCGTGAGGGTGGAAATAATAATGGAGCGTACAAGTTTTCAAAGTACAACGCCAATACTTCAACATGGTCTAGTTTTACACATTTTAATGTTTTAAACGCAAAAAGCCAACCAGGAATCAGTTATAATTGGGGTTTGTATGGCAACATGAAATATGTAAACGGAAAAATCAGGATAGGGTTTCAACGAAGGTTGGCAAATAATAGTGATAAATACCAATATCAAAATGGTGTTTATTATGCCTATTCTGATAATCAAGATGGATCAGATGGTTGGAAAAATCATTCAGGAGCATCTTTTTCTGTACCTCTTTATGATGCCGATTTTATAAAAGTAATGGAGCCTGGCGATTATGTACAGACTACCCAAGAAGACAAAGTATATATAGTTGGAGATTTTGATTGGACGGTAACAGATAACGGAGATGTGCATATTATTAGTAAGGTGAAGGATAACGAAAATAATGTTACCAAGTATTTACATACCTATAAACCAGCTGGTGCAACCGATTTTATAACGTCTGAAGATTTTGCAGGAGGAACTTCAATTTACACCTCGGGCGATAGCGTTTTTATTATTGGTTTGAAGAATAATAGGGTGTTTATTCAAAAAGCTGAAGGAGGAACAAATGCTTTTACAACGGTTTACGAAGCCACGACAGGAAGAACTTTCGATCATGGTAGAGTACATATTAACAATGGTAAGGTTTATTATTATTTAATGGAGAATAAATCTGGAAATGCACAACCATTATACCTTCAAATTATCAATTTAGATATTGTCCAAGAGCCTTTTAGAGTATCAGTAACATCTCCATTTGATGGCGCAACCTATTATGTAAATGATACGGTACATATTTCTGCTAATGCCGTTGATGAAAATAGTAGTATCTCAAAAGTAGAATTTAGAGTTAATGGGGTATTTTATGATGAAGACGATACCGCTCCATATACTATTGATTGGTTGGCTAATGCAATTGGTGTTTATACCATTCAAGCAATTGCATACAATGCCAGTAATGAGACAGTATCTTCTAATGAAATCTCGGTTAATATTGAAACTTTTAATCATAACGATTTAACAGGGCAGGTTTACCGATTAAAAAATATGGAAACTCAAAAATATTTAAAATCATCTGGTTCAAACGTAGTTGAGAGCGATTATGTTGAAGGAGATGATGCCTTAAATTGGACTTTTGTAAAAACAACAGTTAGCGGTACTGAATATTATAATATTGATAGTGAGGTTAATGGCGTTTTAAGAGGTGCTGGCTCTGGAGCAGGTAATGCCATAATAAGTACCAATAGAACCTCTCCAAATACAGATGTTGATAAAGTTTGGACGGCCAATTACTTAGAAGCTGAAAAAGCCTATAGGTTTGCAGTTAAAGATGGTAATAACTATTTATATCATGAAGGTGTAGATGAATATTTAAATAAAACTGCCAATATTACTGATGCCAGAAGTAAATGGAAAGTGGAGTTGGCAAATAATGCCCCCCTAAGTATAGAGCACAATAATTCTGCAAGTAATTCTATAAAGGTATTTCCTAATCCCGCAAATGGTAATTTCACTATTCTGTTGGATGGTAATCAAAAAGTTGATGTTGTTATTTATGATATGTTAGGAAAACCTGTTTATTTGAATTCTACAAATGGAAGTAGTATGAAAGTAGAAAATGATGGTAGATTTACATCAGGTATTTACCTCATAAAGGTAACAAATGATAATCAAAAAGTGTATCACACTAAGCTGGTGATCAAGTAAATTTTTAGATTATAATAGAATAGAATGAACCAGAGAAGTATAAACTTTTCTGGTTTTTTTTTAATAATAATCACTTCGGAATATAAGCTTTAGCAGCAGTATCGAGCGAATGAATCATTTTTGTGTTGATGTAATTCTACAAATAAATTGGCAAATTATTTTCTGCCGATTTATAAACGGCTTCTTGGGCTTGTAATGTTTTCAAATAATTTTCACCACTCGTTTCAAAGGATGCACCAGACAACAATTTATCAATAAAATCTCTTTGAAAAATGTAACAGCAATCTCCAGCAAATCCAATATCGTTATGAATGTAGTTGTGATTTTTTTCAACTTCACCTAATTTTTGAACTGTTATGTTTCCGTCAGAATATAATCGAATAGAACCCTTAGAGCCATCTATTAAATATTCGCCAAAGGTATAGCGTTGTTTTTTAAAATTATTCTCATTATATCGATTGGCATCCCAGACAGCATGCGAATTATTTTCAAAATTAAGAATCATATGCCCTGAATCTTCTCCTTTTATTACAGGGTTTAATCGTTTTAGTAAGGCATAAACGCTTTCTATTTCACCAGCGTGGTAACGAAAAGTATCAATAAAATGAACTCCAGTTTCATAAATAAGTAATTTTTTATAATCCCTAAAATAGGGTTGCCTAGACAGGTAAGCATCCTCTCCCCAACCATCTCCCATTCTCGATCTAAAATAAAGGCTGAACAAGTCGCCTATCTCATCATTATTGATGATTTTTTTAATTTCTCTATGCCAAGGTTGAAACCTGAAATTTTCATGAACCACAAAACGCACATTTTTGCTTGATACATAATCTACAATCTTTTTCGATTCTTCATAAGTCGGTGCTAGTGGCTTCTGGCAAATAATATGAACCCCATTGTCTGCAGCAAACTTGCACATTTCAAAATGTGTTTCTGGTGGCGTGATAATATCGACAAAATCTGGTTTTTCTTTAAGAATCATTTCCTTATAATCTGTGTAATGATTTTTTACACCATAAGGTTCCATAATATTTTTTGCGCGTTCTTTGTTTGAATTACATAAGGCTGTAATTTCTACTTCTGGAATGCGCGTCCAAGCTTCGTATTGAAACTTACTAAAATAACCTGCACCTATAGCTACGCCTTTTAATTTAGTTTTCATCAATTATTGGTTTAGTAGAATCCATATATATCCAACATACAATTGCAATCATGCCCAGAATGGCTGCCAAGAAAAAGAACGGATCGTTAGAGCCTGTCCATGACTGTAAATATGGGAATGCCAAAGCCGTTGCAAAAGCACCTATATTGCCAGCCATATTCATCATGCCTGATACTTTACCCGAGTGTTCTTTGCCTATATCCATACAAAATGACCACGAAGGACTTAAAGTCATGTCAGCACCAAAAATAGCTACTGATAGACATAAAACCGCACCTAAGGCTGTGTCCATATACAAGCTAGAGATTATCCCTGTAATAACCAATATAAAACCTATAATTGCTGGTATTTGTCTTGATGCTTTCCACTTTCCTGTTTTGTAAATAGCATCTACAGTATAGCCAGACACCCAGTTTCCTAATGCACCAGCCAGTAGTGGCATCATCGCGTAAAATCCTGTAGTTACTAAATTCAAATCATACTTCGCTTTTATGTATGGAAACAACCAAGTTAACATAAAAAAGAAAATAAAATTACTGCCAATGTATTGAATCATGGCTAGAATGACATTTTTCGAATTTAAAATTTTACTTATTGATAAAGGTTCAGCCGGTGTTTCCTTTTTCTGTTGACGGTTTTTAATGATAAAATCCTTTTCAATTTCTGAAATACCACTATGTTCTTCGGGTTTGTTTCTAAAAAGCAAATAAAATAATATAGAACATAAAATGCCTACTGCGCCAAAAAAATAGAATATAGTGCGCCATCCCCATGCATCAATAAGATAAGCTACTAATGGAAGTGCAAAGGCTGCTCCTAATCGTGATCCAGAAAAATTAATCCCTTGAAAAATGCCACGCTCCTTTAATGGCACCCAAGAATATGCTGCCCTTGAAATGTTTGGAAATGCACCGGCTTCACCAGCTCCAAAAATAAATCGTGCTAAAAGCATAGATATATAGTTCCATGCAAATCCGGTTAATGCAGTGAAAATAGACCATATTACCATGATGGAAGTCATTACTTTTCTAACACCATATTTATCCCCTAATGCGCCACCTGGCACTTGAAATAAGGCATAACCTAAAGCAAAAGCACTTAAAACCCAACCCATTTCTATATCATTCAAAAGTAAATCGGCACTTATGGAATCTTTTGCAGAAGAAATACAGACACGATCAATGTATAACAGTAATGTTATTAAAAATGAACCGGCAAAGAATCCATATCTTTTTTTCGGTATTGGTTGGTCTGTGCTCATGTTATGATAGTTTTTGTATTATTTCTGAAAGTGATTTTTCATTGCCTACATTACCAGGGAAAACGATATATGGTAACCCAGGAAATCTAGTTTCTTTGCCCATCCCCCAAACAGGAACACCTGGTAAAATCTGTCCTAAAACTTTAGAACGTTGCATTCTTAATCCTTTTGTTGCTAAATCATGCGAAGTTATGCCGCCTTTAGCCAATAAGTATTTTGGGCGTTCTTTTATACCAGTTACTAAATCAACTAAGGCTTGAGATACTTTTGAAGCAATATTGATATTTGAATCGGCACTTTTTCCTATAATTAATTTTCTGCTTGTATATACAATCACATCTTTGCCATGACCAATAGTTTCGTCGATTTTCGAAATTATTAATGCTAAGTAAACTTTTGATTTATCGCTCAAAATAACTTCAACATCTATTTCTATGAGCTCTTTTTCTGAGGTGTTTTCTATAACATATTTAAGTTGAGACGATGATTTAGGCACATAAGACCCTACAATTGTTAAACCCCCATTTTTATTATTAGAATCAATTATGGCTTCTGGAGTTAATAATGGTTTTGGCTCTAAGCCTATGTATGAGGGAACAAACGAACTTGAGGTGCGATATAATATCTGTTTTCCTGATTTTTCAGCCTGTAATAAAGCTTGAGTTACTTTATCTAAATCATTGTAATTTAAGGCGTTAATAATGCAAAACTTTCCTGGTGGTATGGAATGTATTTTTGAGGTTAATGATTTAATATTCAGAGTTCTAATGGACTCTATGTCAAGTGAAACTACAGTGTCTGCTTTTGTGCTTTTTCTAGTTTTTTCCTCAATGTAAGATTTTAAATTGGCATGTGTATATCCAAAAGTATGGTCGGTAGAAAATGCAGTTTTGTTAACAGGAACTAATTGATCATTTTCACAGATATAATGAACGTCGTTTACGGTAACTCTTCCGCCTTCAAACATAACCGGTATGAACATTGTAATAGCATCTTTATAATGTCCAGATTTTTGGATAGCTTCAATTTCTGAAAAATGACCTCTTAAAGTAGAGTCGCTTCGACTGATTATGGTAAAGTTACGGTTTGTAAGTTGTGACGCTTTTAGAATATTTTTTGAAATTTCCTGATAGATTTCAGTAGATTTTTCTTCGCTCAAGCTCCTCGAATTAGTTAATATAAATAAAATTGGCGTTTCTTTTTGAAACTCATTTATAAAAGTATCTAACTCCCATTGGGTTAAAAGTGGAATGTCATAGACGGTCTGATTTCCTGTTGGATCATCATCGATAACAATACATGTTTTATTTGAAGTTTTAAACGATATTTTATTCAATTTCCTGTAATCAGAAGTATCTTCTAATGGTAATTGTTCTGATATGTGTTTTAAGGAGGTAGTCATTAATATTTTTCAATAGCAATAACACGAGCAGGAGAACCATCTCCGTTTTTAATTTTTAAAGGAAGTGCTATGAGTTCAACACAATTTGATTGTAATTTTTCAAGATTAGTAAGTCCTTCTATAATAACTACGCCTTTCAATAAAATTTCATGAATCGTGGTAACTTCAGTTAAATTATTAACATCGGCCACTGATGGTGGTTCAACGCCAATCATTTTGACCTTTTTATCTAGACACCATAACGCTAAAGATTCACTAATTCGGGGTAATTCATCTCTATATTTTGGAGTGTTTACATATTTTGACCACCCTGTCCATAATATCAAACTATCACCTTGGATAAATTTTTCTTTAATATTTTGAGGAATATGTTCTGGATTTATTAATCCTCTTGCTCCAATATGCCGAACATCAACAACCCAAGCGCGTCCAATAACATCTGCAACAGGAATGTCATCGATGGTTTGATTACTTACATTAAAATGAATGGGCGCATCCATATGGGTGCCACAATGAGAGTAAAAAGTTAAAGTACTCGCATTCCACCCATCTTTACCAATGGTTTTACTGGTTTCTATTGAAAAACCAGTAAAATCATTAGTATATGTTAAAGTAAGATCTACAATCCTTGACATGTATATTTATAAGTTTTTAATCACCGCATCAGCAACTTCTTTTGTGCCTGCAGTTCCTCCTAAGTCTTTCGTTAGAACACCCTGTTCGGTGCTTTTGTCAATAGCCTGCATGATATTGTTAGCAGCCTCAACCTCGCCTAAATGTTCTAACATGATGGCTGCCGACCAAATTTGGCCATAAGGATTTGCAATATTATTTCCTGCAATATCTGGTGCAGACCCATGGATTGGTTCAAACATAGATGGGAACTCTTTCTCTGGATTAATATTTCCACTTCCGCCTAAACCTAAACTTCCCATGATGGCACCACCTAAATCGCTTAATATATCTCCAAATAAGTTGGTTGTTAATACTACATCAAAATCTTCTGGCTTTAATACAAAATTAGCAGTACAGTTATCAATATACATTTGGTCGTGAGCTACATCTGGGTATTGTGTTGCAACCTCTTTTATAACCCGATCCCAATAGCTTAAACTATTTATTAAAGTATTAGATTTAGTAATATGTGTCACTTTGTTGCGTCTTTTTCTGGCTAGTTTAAAGGCATAATGCGCCACACGTTCAATACCTTTTCTAGTGAAAACACTAGTGTCAATACCCATGCCTTCGGCAGAATCGGGTAAATATTGACCTCCCATTTGTACAAACTCACCTTCTACATTCTCTCTAACAATAACAAAATCAATATGCTTTTCGGTTCTTAGTGGTCTTGTTACTCCAGGATATGTTCTTACTGGTCTGTGGTTTACATACTGATTAAAATTAGCACGCACCTTAAAGGTGTAATCTTTTGCAGGAAGTGTATCATCAACAGCGGGTAACCCAACAGAGCCAAAATAAATGGCGTCAAATTTCTTAAGTGTTTCCAATCCATTTTCCGGTAGAAATTTACCGTTTTTTAAATAATATCCAGCACCCCAATCAAATTTTTGAGATGTGATATTAAAGTTGTGTTTTTTTGCTACTGCTTCTAAAACTCTATAGCCTTCTGGTACAATTTCGTTTCCAATACCATCTCCTGGAACAACGGCTATGTTGTAATTTTTACTCATAATTAATTAATTTTTTGATTGTGTTTTATACAACTCTTTAAATTTTAAATTCAAATTTAAAGTATAAATACATATTAACTCACCTGTACTTTACTGCTTGGGTGCAAAATTATGCGAATTTTCAAATACTATAAATTAAAAAAATCAGTTTTAGAGAATCAAAAACTGAGTTTTAAATATCTCTAAAGCTTTTTTACCGGGATCAAGAGTATTACAACATTACTAAAAAATAATTCAGACTTTTAGAAAAGTGACCTCAAATGTTACCATAAAAATTAAGAGTTGTAAAATGAACGTATTTTTAATCAAGTTCCAAGAATTGCCCACTGCCTGTGCTTTTGGTGCTTTTCAAAGATGTAGCAGAAGTGAACTGCACAATACAGTAAGCTAAAATATTTGTTAATATCAAGACACATCAGGATAGTTTTGTTTTAAAAAAAAGAGATATTGCTAGCTCCAAAAATTAAATGAATTATAAGTGCTTTACAAAAACCTGTTTTATCAAGTTTTATTTTTTTTTCTTTTTTTAGGAGTCGCTTCCTGTTCAAAAGATGTTGTTCAAAATCCCGAGAAGTTAACAATTTCAGAAGGCTTTAAAAATCCTATAGGGTTTTACAACCCAAATCCAACATTTACTTGGGAACTTCCGGTTTCTGAAACAATAAAATCACAAACAGCTTATCAAATTGTTGCAGCTTCTTCAAAAGATATGTTGCCAAATAATCCAGATTTGTGGGATTCTGAAAAGCAGGAAAGTACGCAATCTACTTTTGTAAATTATCAAGGAAAAAAATTAGAATCACGTCAAAACGTGTTTTGGCAAGTACGCTATTGGAACCAAGAAGGAATAGCTTCGGAGTGGAGCGACATCAATACGTTCGAATTAGGGCTTTTAAAAAATTCAGATTGGCAAGCCAAATGGACAGGTTTAGATACAGCAAAAGATAGTATTAAAGGTGTTCGTAACTTTTTGATGCACAGGCCGCAGTACTTAAGAAAAGGTTTTGAATTACCATTAGATGTTGAATCTGCGAGATTATACTTTACAGCCAAAGGTGTTTTTGATGTGCATTTAAATGGAAAAGACGTGAGTGATGATGTGCTTCCTCCTGGTTGGACGCCTTACAATAAACGCATTGAAACGCTAAGCTATGATGTTGGTGAGTTTTTGACTTCAGGAGATAATATCATAGGCGTAGAATTAGCATCAGGTTGGCATTCTGGAAGAATTAGTAGGGGACAAGCTTTATATGAAAACTTTGCATCACCTAAAATTTTATGTCAGTTAGAAGTCACTTTAAAAAATGGCACAAAAACGACTATCGTTTCAGATCAATCATGGAAAGGTACAACCAATGGTCCCATTAGATTAGCAAGTTTATATGATGGTGAAGTTTATGATGCCAATTTAGAAATGCCAAATTGGGCAACGACTAATTTTGATGATACATCATGGAAAACTGCGGAAACTGAGGCTGTGGTAGATAGTGTAAAGCTAGAACCTAAGCGTCATGCAACGGTTAAAACGACAAAGATATTAGAAGATGTAGCCATTGTATCATCCACAAAAGAATCCGTAATATTCAACATGAAACAGAATATGTTGGGGGTTCCAAAAGTAAATGTGCCGATGAAAAAAGGCGATACACTTACCATCCGTTTTTCCGAAATGTTACTAGCTGATGGAACGTTTTATACCGATAATTACCGTTCGGCAAAATCAACCGATTATTATATTGCTGCCACAGATGGTGTAATTGAATACACACCAAAATTTACGTTTCATGGGTATCAATATGTAGAATTATCTGGATATGATGCTTCAGTAGAACCAAATGCGAGTTGGATAAAAGGTTTGGTGCAACATTCTAATTTTTCAGAAAACGGTTCATTTACGTCTTCACACGATAAATTAAATCAATTGCAAAGTAATATTACATGGGGATTGCGCGACAATCTCTTAGATATACCAACTGATTGTCCGCAGCGCGATGAACGATTAGGATGGACAGGCGATGCGCAAGTGATTTCGCCAACAGCCATGTTTAATTTTAATACGCATGCCCTTTGGACGGCTTGGTTACAAAGTATGCGCGAAACACAAACGGAGCATGATGATGGTTTAATTCCTTTTATTATTCCTGATGTACTTCAAAGAAATAATGCAAGCTCAGGCTGGGGGGATGCTTGTGTCATTATTCCATGGGATATCTATAATATTACAGGAGATAAAACCGTGTTGGAAGAGAATTTTGAAATGGGTAAAAAATGGGTAGGCTATTACCAGTCTAAAGCAAAAGATTTTATTCCAGATACACACTCGTTTGCAGATTGGTTGCAACCTTATCCTGAGAAAGATGGGAAAATGGGAAATAGAGGTGATACACCAAGGTTGTTTGTAAACACAGCGTATTTTGCACACTCCGCACATTTAGTCTCAAAAATAGCTGGTGTTCTTGGTAAAACGGAAGATGAAAAAAAATACAAAGCATTATATAATGACATTGCAGCTGCTTTTGAATCTAAGTTTTTTGATGAAGAGGGGAAATTCATAAGTAAAAAACAAACTCAAACCAGTTATTTGTTAGCGATATATTTTGATTTGCTAAAACCAGAAACTAAAGTAAAAGCGCAAAAACATTTGTTAGAAGAAATAAAAAATGCCGATTACCATTTAGGAACAGGTTTTTTAGGAACGCCAATATTGCCAAAGGTTTTAGATGATATGGGTGAGATTGATTTAATGTATAAAATATTATTCAAGGAAACCTACCCGTCATGGTTTTATTCCATAAATCAAGGGGCTACAACCATGTGGGAACGTTGGAATAGTTATAGTAAAGAAGGCGGTTATAACCCACAAAGTATGAATAGTTTAAACCATTATGCCTATGGCGCTGTTGGACAATGGATGTATGAGCGTATAGCAGGTTTAGCAGCTTTAGAGCCTGGTTATAAAAAAATAAGAATAGCACCTATGCCAAATACTCAGTTTTTAACTTCAGCATCAGCAAGTGTAAATACGTCTTACGGAGAAGCATCTGCTTCATGGAATATAGAAAATGATGTTTTTAATTTGGAAACAGTAATCCCTCCAAACACAACCGCAGAAGTTATTATTCCTTATGGTACAATTGATAATCTTTCAGTAAATGGTAGTGACTTTAAGGAAAATGCAAACTTAAAACTAGAAAATTCAGAAGGCACGTTAATTAAAATAACGGCCAATCCTGGTACATATCAATTCCGATCTAAACTTTAATTAAATGAATTACAGACAAAATTTAAAACCCGTTTTTCAATTCGTTATTTGCGCTGTTTTTTTCAGTTCAATAGCATGTGCTGAAAAAGAAACTTTAGCATCAGCCGAAGACCTAAGCATTTCTGAAGACTTTAAAAATCCTATAGGTTTTTACGATGCTAATCCAACCTTTTCATGGAAATTACCAGTTTTAGAAAATAATAAAAGTCAGTCTGCATATCAAATTGTAGTAGCAACTAGCAAAGATTTATTACCCGACAATGCAGATTTATGGGATTCTAAAAAACAAGACACAGACCAATCTGTATGGATTAAATATGAAGGCAAACCATTGGAATCGCGCCAAAAAGTATATTGGCAGGTAAAATATTGGAATCAAGATGAAGAAGCTTCTGCTTGGAGTGACACCAACCATTTTGAATTGGGTCTTTTATCAAATAATGATTGGAGCGCCAAATGGATTGGTTTAGATACCAAAAAAGAGAAGGTAATGGGTAGTCAAGAAAATATTATTCATAGACCACAGTATTTCAGAAAAGGATTTGAATTGTCTAATGATGTGGCTTCCGCCAGATTATACATTACAGCCAAAGGTGTTTTTGATGTGGCTATAAATGGGGAAGATGTAAGTGATGATGTGATGCCTCCGGGATATACGCCTTATAAAGAACGCATTGAAACCATTACTTATGATGTAACCGATTTAATTGAATCCGGACAAAATACTATTGGTGTTGAACTAGCTTCTGGATGGCATTCAGGACGATTGGGTTGGATGAAATCGCTTTGGTTGGATACTGAAACACCAAAGGCTTTATGTCAGTTAGAATTAACCATGAAAGATGGTTCTAAAGAAGTTATTGTTTCTGATGAAAGCTGGAAAGGAACAACAAACGGACCAATTAGACTTTCTGAAATCTATGATGGAGAAACCTACGATGCTAATTTAGAAATGGAAGGGTGGACAACTAATAATTTTGGTGATAATTCATGGGAAGCAGTAAATGCCTTTTCTGTAGAGGATACGATTCGTTTAGAACCAAAACGTCATACCACAGTTAAGAATAAAATTGAATTAGCAACTAAAGGACTTATTAAAAAGGATGGTGCTGCTATTTTTGATTTAAAACAGAATATGGTGGGTGTGCCGCTTTTAAAAGTTCCAATGAAGAAAGGACAAACTCTTAAAGTTAGGTTTGCTGAAATGCTCTCTCCAGACGGTACATTTTACACCGAAAATTACAGAACTGCACAATCTACAAACTATTATACAGCTTCAGAAGATGGTGTGATATCATGGTCTCCAAAATTTACGTTTCACGGATTTAGATTTGTTGAATTAAGTGGTTACGACGCTTCAAAAGAGCCATCAAAAGATTGGGTTACTGGCATTGTACAATACTCCGATTTTGAGGAGAATGGCACATTTACATCGTCTCATAAAAAACTAAATCAATTACAAAGTAATATTGTTTGGGGCTTAAGAGGAAACTTTTTTGATATTCCAACCGACTGTCCCCAACGAGATGAACGCATGGGATGGACAGGTGATGCGCAAGTATTTGGTCCAACCTCAATTTTTAACGCCGATGTTTATAAATTTTGGGCAAGTTGGATGCAAAGTGTTCGTGAATCCCAGTATGAAAATGGTGGTATACCTTTTGTAGTGCCCGATGTGTTGTACAACAATAAAGTGAGTTCAGGTTGGGGCGATGTGTGTACTATTATTCCTTGGAAAGTGTATTATAGAACAGGAGATGTAGCCATTCTTGAAGAAAATTATGAAATGATGAAGGAATGGGTGGCGCATCATAAAGCAACCTCAAAAGATTATATTTCAAGTATGAACTCTTTTGCAGATTGGTTACAACCTTATCCGGCAAATGGCAATAATAAAGGGGATACATCACACAGTTTAATTGGCACCGCATTTTTTGCGCATTCAGCAAAATTAACAGCGCAAACTGCTGGTATTTTGGGAGAAACTGAGGGGCAAGCAAAATACGAAGCCTTATTTAAATCTGTAGCGGAAGCATTCGAAAATGAGTTTTTTGATGAAACAGGAAAGGTAAAAGATGTTACTGAAACACAAACCTCGTATTTATTAGCTTTAGCTTTTGATTTATTATCTGAAGATAAACAAGCAAACGCAAAAAAGCATCTTTTAGAAACCATAGAAGCTGCAGATAATCATTTGAGAACTGGGTTTTTAGGAACGCCATTATTATCGCAAGTTTTAGATGAAACTGGTGAAATTGATTTGATGTATAAATTATTATTCAACGAAACCTATCCATCATGGTTTTACTCTATCAACCAAGGTGCAACCACTATTTGGGAACGCTGGAATAGCTATAGCAAAGAAGAAGGTTTCAACCCTATGAGTATGAATAGTTTAAACCACTACGCGTATGGTGCTATTGGTGAGTGGATGTACGAACGCATAGCAGGTATAGCACCCTTAGAAGCAGGTTATAAGTCTATAAGAATAGCCCCAGAACCTAGACAGCCGTTAACATCGGCAGCAGCTAGTGTAAATACACCTTACGGTAAAGTGTCATCTTCTTGGGAGATTTTAAATAATGAATTTCAATTAGAAGTGGTTGTTCCACCAAATACGACTGCAAAAGTGAGCATTCCTGCAAATACTCAAAATGAGCTGATGCTAAATGGTGTTTCTTTTAAGGAGAATTCTAATATCAAACTGTTGAAAACAAATAATGATGCTTTTGAATTATTGGTACAGCCAGGGAATTATAAATTCATAGCTAAACTTTAATTCAATGAAGTTTAAATTTAAAATAGGATTTGTTTTTTTGATAATTGGTTTAATAAGCTGTAAAAATCAAAAAAAGGAATTAAATGAGACAGAAACAGAACAACAAGAAATAGTAGAACAAACTGAGAACAATCCCGTAATTCGTCATATCCGAACTGCAGACCCATCAGCTCATATTTGGGAAGATGGCAAAGTGTGGATTTACACATCTCAAGATATGGAGGATGCTACTTTTTACGATTCTATGGATGGTTATCACGCTTTTTCTTCAACAGACATGGTAAACTGGACAGACCACGGCGAAGTATTACACTCCAGAACTATTCCTTGGGGAGCAAAAGGCTGGATGTGGGCGCCAACAGCTATTTTTAAAAACAATAAGTATTATTTAATGTATCCGCATTCTGTTAAAGGAACAAAAGATGATATGCGATGTGGAGTTGCAGTAAGTGATGTTCCAGAAGGTCCATTTAAAGATATAGGTTGGATTGAAGGTGTTGAAGGCCAATGGCTAGATCCTTGTGTTTTTGAAGATGAAGATGGAAAAGTTTATTTGTACTGGGGCGTTAGAGAACCCAAAGTAGCTTTATTGAAGGATAACCTTCTAGAATTAGCCGAAGCACCAAGACCAATTGAATATGGAGGAAAAAATTTCTTTGAAGCAAGTTATATGCACAAATACAAAGGGAAGTATTATTTTTCATATAATGCAGGTTTAGGCGGGTTTTACGCTATGGGAGATAGTCCTTATGGTCCCTTTGACTATAAAGGAGGACTTAACCCTAAACAAAGACAAGACCATCATTCCATTGTAGAATATAAAGAGCAAAATTTTTTCTTTTATCATTGGCAAGGTTGGAATGGAGGTTCAAAATTTAGAAGAAATACAGCCATAGAGTATTTATATTATAACGAAGACGGTACCATTAAAGAAATTTACGCTACCAAAGAAGGTGTAAGTAAGTTTGAATAAAGACAAATAGAATAAAACAATAATTTGGATTAAATGAAAAGAGTAACGTTACTTATTATAGTTTCTTTAATTACTTTTATTAGTTGTAAAGAAAGCCAAAAAGAGAAAGAAACAGAAGCGAAAACAAATTCTAAAAAGCCTAACATCGTTTATATTTTAACCGACCAATGGCGAGGATCTGCTTTAGGCTATGCTGGAAATCCAGATGTAAAAACGCCAAATTTAGATGTTTTTGCAAAAGAATCTGTAAATTTTACCAATACAGTTTCGGTTACACCCGTTTGTACACCACATCGGGCAGCTTTGTTAACAGGCAAATTTCCTACAACAACAGGCATGTTTTTAAACGATTTATATATGCCAGCTGAAGAATTAACTATGGCAGAAATTTTTAAAGCCGAAGGATACAATACAGCTTACTGGGGAAAATGGCATTTAGATGGTCATGGGCGGTCTACATATATCCCAAAAGAAAGACGCCAAGGTTTTGATTTTTGGAAAGCTTTAGAATGTTCGCATAACTATACCAAAATGCCCTATTATGATAATGATAACCCAGAGCTGAAACATTGGGATGAATATTCGCCATTTGCCATTGTAAAAGATGCTAATAAGTATATCTCAGAGCATGCCAATGACGAATCTCCATTTTTAGCATTTATTGCTTTAGGAACACCGCATTATCCGCACAATAGTGCACCAAAAAAATACAAGGATATGTATCCGCCAGAGTCTTTAACAATAAATCCAAACGTAACTAAAGAGCAAGTGGATAGAAGCCGTAAAGAATTACAAGGCTATTATGCACATGCCACAGCAACCGATGAGGCAATAGGAAGTGTTTTAGATAAAATTAAGGAACTAGGATTATCCGATAATACCATTATAATTTTTTCTGCAGACCACGGAGAAATGATGGGCGCACACGGTGTTAAAGCTTTTACTAAGCAATTGGCTTGGGACGAATCTATAAGGGTACCCTTTTTAATTCATTATCCATCTATCGGAAATAACAAAGGCACAACAGTCAATGCGCCAATAACAACACCAGATATTTTACCCTCTTTATTAGCCTTGACAAATATTAAAATCCCTGAAGATATTGAGGGCGAAAACTTATCAGGCTTAGTTAAAAATCCAGATCCAAATGCAGACAGAGCAGCTTTAGTGATGAATGTAGCACCTTTTGGCGCTAATTTTAAAGACCCAGCATATAGAGCGGTACGCACAAAGCAATATACTTATGCACGCACACCAGATGGCCCAAGTATGTTATTTGATAATGTAAACGATCCTTACCAAATGAATAATTTATTGGGTAAAGCTGAATTTGAAGCTATTCAGAAAGATTTAGACAGTAAATTAAATTCGCAATTAGTCGCTATTAATGACGAATTTGGCACAAGAGATGACTTCTTAAAAAAATGGAACTATAAACTCGATGAGGAGAAACACGCTATTCCATATTGGGGCTTTAATGAAGACACAGGTAATAATAAAGACATAGGTAACATCAAACCAGTTGTACAATCACCAAAACCAATTAAGTAATTTGTTTGGGCGTTACCAAAAAGGGTCGGGCCTGCCGGCAGGCAGGCTTTCACTAGTCGCTCCTCCTAAAGTAGGGAGATCCAACAAGCCGTTCAATTCCTAACGCGGGGGTCTGACAGTAAGCCTATTGTTTTGAAGCTAGAGGTTGTGTTTTTTGGATGGGTTATTTTTAATCATAACTCCAACCTTTGTCTATACGAGTAATCTCTCCATGTTCGTTAAAAATAACTACTGAACGATACCAGGCAAAATCTCTAACAATTCCCCAGTTTGATTTTGCATTTTTCGCATAGTAGGCATCTTGTGTGTAATTATATTTTATTTTATTGGAGTTATTTATGGTATCCTGAGAGATATATAATGGCTCACCAACAATTGATTTTACATTTTCAATACTAAGTTTAGTAGTTATTTTATCAAATAATTCAGGAGTATAGTTTTCTGCAAATTCAGTATCTATATATGGTGCAAAAACATTATAACCTTCTATTAAAGGCATTTGTCCAAACATGAATACGAAATAAGTAATTGGAATAGTAACAATAGTTGATAAGGCTTTATTTATTGTGTTTTTCATATTAATCCTTGAATTGATACAAACAGGTATCCGGCTAAATAGATAAGACATGAAATTCCAAATGATATTTTCAAGGATTCACGAAATGCTTTCTTCATATTGATTTTTGACCATGAGGCCATAAAATATCCAATACTTAATCCTCCAGTAATAATTATCAATAAGAATATTAATATTAATCGTTCTTTATTATAAGGCGGTAACGATATTATTGTAAGAATCAATGTGATAATCAATAAAAACCCAGATGTTATTATTTTATACATAAAGTGAATTTTTTCAATTACAAAATAAAATTCAACTATTTTTAGAAGTACCCATTGATGGAAAAGTTTTTGTAAAAACTAAACCTTGATTAGTTGCAATAAAAACATGACACTACAGGATAATATCAAAAAATTAAGAAACTAAATTTGTTAAGGTTAACTAAAACAATTAACGTTAATTAAAACAAGTTATTTTAAATGAAAAAACTAATCCTATTAATTTATATTGTTTGTGGTGTTTTAAAAATCTATGCACAAAATGAAACCCCCAACATACTTGTTTTTTATGTAGACGATTTAAGAGCAGAATTAGGATGTTATGGCAGTAAAACAGCAATAACACCAAACATCGATAAATTGGCCTCAAACGGTGTAATGTTCAATAAAGCATACACACAACAAGCAATTTGCGCGCCATCGCGAATGAGTACCTTAACAGGATTACGTCCAGAAACTTTGGGTATATATAGTATTTTTACGCCATTGCGTGAAGTACATAAAGATGTGGTAACCATGCCGCAACTTTTTAAAAACAACGGTTATAAAACTGTAAGTATTGGCAAAGTATATCATCATACTTCTGATGATAAAGCAAGTTGGACAACGCACTTCGAAAAAGAAGAAAACAGTTATCTAAAGCCTGAAAATAAGACGTTGTTAGAACGGTTAAAAGCTGAAGGAAAACCACAAAAAGGACCAGCTTTTGAAGATGCCGATGTTGATGATGAAGCCTATAAAGATGGACGCGCAGCAAAATATGCCATTGAAACTCTTAACGAACTTAAAAATGATAAATTTTTAATGTTTGTAGGACTAAGCAAACCTCATTTGCCATTTAACGCACCTAAAAAATATTGGGACTTATACAACAAAAACGATTTTGAAATCCCTTCAAGAGAAAAACCAAAAGATATGTACAAATTAGCCTTAACAAATTGGGGCGAACTACGAGGCTACCACGGCATTCCTGAAGAAAGCGATTTAGATGACAATTTAACAAGAACTTTAATTCATGGTTATCACGCTTCCATCAGTTATATAGATGCTCAGGTTGGAAAAGTTATGAAAACTTTGGAAGATTTAGATTTACGCAAAAATACCATGGTCATTTTTATGAGCGATCACGGTTATAAAATTGGCGAATATGGGGCATGGTGCAAACATTCGAATTTAGAAATTGATGTGCGAGTGCCCTTAATTATAAGCAGAGAAACGGGTTACAAAAACAGAGGAACTGGAGCAACCTCAGATGCTTTGGTCGAAAATGTAGATATTTTTTCAACTTTAGTAGAATTATGCAAATTAGAAGGTCCAAAATCCGATGGAAAAAGTTTACTGGCAGTAATTGATAACCCAAATATGATATGGGACGGCGTGGCAACAAGCGTTTATGCTAGAGGCAAAAAAATTATGGGTTGCACTGCAACAGATGGTAATTGGCGCTATACCGAATGGAGAGATTCTAAAACTCACGAAGTTTTAGCAGCCGAATTATATGAGCATAAAAACGGACTACTGGCTTTCGAAAATGTATCTGGAAATTCAAAATATGCTTCCATTGAATTAAAAATGAAAACACTTTTGAAAACTCAATTTCCTAGAAACGCAGTACCTTTTTTACAGAATGATATCCCTAAAAAAAAGTAGCTTCTTTAAATAAACATAATAGTACAGGACACCACAGGATTATTTTAAATAGGTAATAAGTTAAGTTTGTTTTAGACTGTTTTTAGAACAAAACAAACAAATGAAAAACATTTTAACGTTCTTAGTTTTAACCCTTTCCATTTCTTATGGTAATACTCAGCGAAGTATTATCAACTTCAACAATAATTGGCAATTCATTCAAGAGGATAATCCATCATTTTCAAAAGTAAATATCGATGATTCTAAATGGCAAACTTTAAATGTTCCGCATGATTGGTCTTTCGAAAAAGGCGTTAGAAAAGGTGGCGACCAAGGTCAAGGAGGTGGTTATCATGATGGAGGTATTGGTTGGTATCGAAAGCAATTCAATGTAAATAAAAAAAGTTTATCCAAAACAACTTACATCAATTTTGATGGTGTGTATATGAATAGCGAAGTTTGGGTAAATGGCAATCAATTGGGAAAACGGCCCTATGGCTATATCAGTTTTAGATACAATATTTCAAAATATTTAAAAAAAGGAGAAAACACTATTGCCATTAGAGTTGATAATAGTTTAGAGCCTTCGGCGCGCTGGTACCATCCTTGTGGGATTTATGCTCCGGTAAAGTTAATCGAGGTAAATCCTGTTCATTTTAAACCCAATACCATTTTTATAACCACACCTTCAATTGAAGCTGAAGTAGCAATGGTTAATATTGCTGCCGAGGTTAATGGCAGTTTTAAAGAATTAGCATATCAAGTAAAAATATTTTCCCCAGAAGGAAATCTACTCAATTCGAAATCTGAAAAGATTACGACTTCAAAAAACAGTATTAAGCTTGCAGTTAGTAATCCGCAATTATGGAGCCCAGAAAATCCAACGCTATACAAAGCGGTTACCAAAATTTTAGATGGTAAAAAAGTAATCGATGAAGTAGAAATAACTTTCGGGTTTAAAACCGTGGAGTGGAAAACCGAAACAGGTTTTTGGTTAAATGGTGATAACGTAAAACTAAAAGGTATTTGCGAACATTGGGAAGGTGGGCCTGTTGGGGGCGCTTGGACAAAACCTATGCTGCGCTGGAAACTTCAGTTGTTAAAAGATATGGGTATCAACGCCATTCGTCCTTCTCACAACCCAACGCCACCCATGTTTTATGATATCTGCGATGAAATTGGTTTACTAGTCATGGATGAAATTTTTGATGGTTGGCACAAAAAAGCTCCAGAAGATTATGGCAAACAAGCTTTTGACGAGTGGTGGCAACGCGATGTAGAAGAATGGATAACCAGAGATAGAAATCATCCAAGTATTTTCGTTTGGAGTTTAGGGAACGAAACACATAGCGATGTAGCACCTGAAATGGTGAAATTTGGTAAAAGTTTAGACCCAACACGTTTATTTACATCAGGTGCAGGAAATCCTGAGGATATGGATATTCAGGGTGTAAATGGCGGTTCAGAAACCAAATCATTTATAGAAGGCAAAACGTTTGATAAATCCTTCATTTCTACCGAAGCACCGCACACATGGCAAACAAGAGGGTACTACAGAACACATACATGGTGGCGTGATAATGAATTACCAGGCACTTACGAGTTACCCAATTTAACCGAAAAAGAAATCTTTTTTTACGAAGGCTTAAATCCAAAAGATTGGAAAAATAGAAAGCAACGTTTTAACTCATCCTATGATAATGCCACAGTAAGAGTTTCAGCAAGAAAATATTGGGAAGTCATGCGAGATACGCCATGGCATAGTGGACATTTCCGATGGACAGGTTTCGATTATTATGGGGAAGCTGGTTTGGTACACGGTGGGTTACCATTCAATTTGTTTATGGGTGGCGCATTAGATGTTGCTGGTTTCGAAAAAGACCTTTACCACTTCTACAAAAGCCAATGGACTAAAGAACCTATGATTCACATGTTACCACATTGGACGCATCCTAGAATGGAAAAAGGAACGGTTATTCCTGTTTGGGTCTATTCAAATGCAGACGAAGTGGAATTGTTTCTAAACGGAAAAACTTTAGGAAAAGACAAACCAGGAACGGTTTGGAATGAAATGCAATGCGAATGGATGGTGCCGTACGAAGAAGGGAAATTAGAAGCCATTGCTTATATAGATGGAAAGGAAGTAAAGCGTACATCATTTACCACCAGTAAGCAACCTACAAAATTGAAAACCACCTTACAAAAATTAAAAGCAGAAGACGGATTTGCAGCAAGCTATATTTTAACATCTGAGAGTGTAGATGAAAACAATAACTTCTATCCTTATGGAGAAAATAAAGTGTATTACAATATCCAAGGCGATTTAGAAAAAGTATCTATTGAAAATGGTAATCCCATTGACCCTACAAGTAGAACAAAATCCGATTTTAGAAGTCTGTTTTTTGGAAAATCCAGATTGTTTTTGGAAGAAAAAGTGAACGCTGTAAAGACAATAATTTTCACAGGTTCAATTTTAGGAGATAAGTCTTTGTATGTTTCCGATGAGATTACTATCTCGGTAGGTCAAATTTCTATTTTACATAATGCTAATACTTCAGATTTAGAAATTAAATATACAATTGATGGAAGTGATCCAGAAACAAATGGAATTTCATACAAGGGAGCTTTCAAAGTTTCAAATGGTACAACAGTAAAAGCCATCGTAAAGCAAAACGGAATAACCTTATTTACTATGGAGGAACGCTTCGGCAAGGATGAAGGCCTGTTTTGGGGCAACGAACATGCTGCCGATATGTGGATAGGTAGAGGTGTTAATATTTCGGCCGAAGATGGCATTTTAGAAGGTGGTGCAAAATCCGATAATGATGCACATCGATATAAAGGAAGCGGTTTTGTGAGGTTTGATGGAAAAGAGGGCGCCATTACTTGGTATCAAGAAAACGATGGAGAACCTGGTGATTATAGTATCCGTTTTAGATATATGCACAATAATGAAGGGCAATTACACCCTATGAAACTATATGTAAATGATGAGTATATAAGTACTTTAGAATTTAATGCTACTGGTGGTTGGGAGAAGGAATGGAAGTTTGTGCCAACCATTGTAGTATTACAATCTGGAGCTAATAATATAAAATTAGAAACAACTGGAGAAAGTGGCCCTTATATCGACGAGTTGTTTGTAGATTAAACAAAGAGAAGTTATGGATTTGGTTTTATATATAATAGTAGTTTTATTGGTGTTAAACGTTTTGATATTTAAGTTTAGTTGCAATGATGATAACAAATAATTTTAATTTTCAATTTTTAAAAATATGAGTAAGAGGCTGATTTTTTTAATTGTAGTTACTCTTTGTTTTTCCAAAGGGTTTGCACAATCTGAAACTAAACTAGGCGAGAATTATTATAAGAAAAAAAGTGCCCTTGTAAACGGTTTCCAAACTCCGCCACAAGAGTCAAAACCACGCACCTGGTACCATATTAATAGTAGTAATGCCTCCAAAGCAGGTTTTACCAAAGATTTAAAAGCCATAAAAGAAGCCGGTATTGGTGGCGTTCTGGTTTTTAACGTGTCTATGGGTTTACCAGAAGGAGATGTTGCCTACAACTCTCAAGAGCATCGTGATATTTTATCACATGCCGCCAAAGAATGTGAAAAATTAGGATTGAGTTTTGGTGTTCATAATTGTGATGGTTGGACGTCTAGTGGTGGGCCTTGGGTAGCACCAGAACATGCTATGAAAGTGGTAGTAAATAGCCAAGTTATTGTAGAAGGAGGTAGCAATGTAAACATAAAATTACCACAACCACCTGCAAGACATAACTATTACAAAGATATTGCTGTTGTAGCGTATCCGGCTTTAGAAACTGAATTGATTGATAATAGTGTTAACCCAATTATTACCTCTTCAGATAAAGCGTTTAATCCAATATTAGCGACAGATAATCAAACAAATACACATGCCGATTTAAAAGCAAATGAGTGGGTACAATACGATTTCGGAAAGCCACATACTATTCGCTCTATGTCGGTTTTTATTAATAAAAGAAAAGGTAAATTAACCTTATTAATATCGGATGACGGCATTAATTTTTCAGAAGCGCATCAACCTAATGAAGAGCGTATTGGTAAAGATGAATGTTATTTTTCAGAACATTTTGAACCTATCACAGCGCGCTATTTTAGAATAATTTCCGATTTAGATACCGGTATTTATGAAATGAATTTATCGGCAAATCATACCTTAGGTAATCAATTAGAATTTATATCATACAGAAAAAATAAACGTCCGATAGGAAACCCAGATGCAGAATCATATATCAAAAAAAGTGACATCATAGTTTTAACTGAAAAAATGAATGATGAAGGCGTTTTAAAAGTAAAATTACCTAAAGGAAATTGGACCATTATGCGTTTTGGTTTTACAGCATCAGGTGCTACTAACGAACCAGCTTCTGATGAAGGTACAGGACTTGAAGTAGATAAATTTAGTAAAGAAGCACTAAAAATTCATTACGATGCCTTTGTTGGAAAATTAGTAAAACAAGCCAAAATTGATGCGCCAAATGCGTTACAATATGTGGAAATTGATAGTTATGAAGTGGGGCCACAAAACTGGACAGATGATATGGAGCAAAAATTCCAAGAGCGTTTTGGATACGATTTTGCGCCCTTTTTGCCATTGTATGCTGGTAAATACATAGAAAATAACGATACCATTGAAGGTGTTTTTTGGGATATGAAACAATTAGTAAGCGACTTAATGGTTACTAACTATTTTGATTATTTCACAGAATTATGCCATCAGGATGGTTTGATATCTTACATAGAACCTTACGGTTTTGTTGGGCCATTTAATAGTTTAGATGCCGGTAGAAGTGCCGATATTCCTATGGGCGAATTTTGGTTAGGCAAACCAAATAATCACAAACGTGCTGCAGTATCATCAGGACACATTTACGGTAAAAATGTGATTTCTGCCGAAGCTTTTACAAGTACAAAATTAAATTGGGGTTTTCATCCAGCTTTAGCCAAAGAAAAGGGTGATTACGAATGGACGAATGGTATTAACGAGTATATGTTTCATCGTTTTGCACATCAATCCAATACGCATGTAAAACCAGGTATGAGCATGAGTTTTGTGGGTTCGCATATTGACCGCACGCAAACGTGGTGGGAAAATGCAGGTCCAGAATGGTTTCAATATTTAGCAAGAGGCTCTTATATGTTACGCCAAGGGAATCCTGTAGTAGACTTATTAGTTTTTGTAGGCGATAGAGCACCAAGTCATGTTATTCATGCTGCTCAAATGCGCCCCAAATTGCCAGGAGCTTATAAATACGATTGTGTTAATGCAGATGTAATTATTAATCGATTATCAGTAGAAAATGGCAAGCTAAAATTACCAAATGGTATTACCTACAATGCCTTGGTTCTACAAAGAAGCGATGTAATGAATCTAGAAACGCTAAAAGGTATTGCCAATTTAGCCGAACAAGGTGCTATAATTATTGGGGAAAAACCTATTACTATGGGAGGTTATAATCACAGCCAAAAAGCGATTGATGAGTTTAAAATTCTTGTTGAAAAAATATGGAAAAACCCTAAAGTGTATAGTGATATTCAATGGGAATCAATTTTTAAAGAAAACAACATTCAAAAAGATTTAATTGTTGAAGGACAACCTGATTTTAATTACTATCACAGACGTTCTGATGACGAAGATATTTATTTTGTTTACAACCATAATCAAACAAAATCCGAAACGCTTAACTGTAGTTTTTTAGTAGATGGTAAAATACCTGAACTATGGAATTCAGAAACTGGAGAAATCACAAAACTAGCCGAATATAAGCACGAAAACGGTCGTACAAATGTTTCTATC
>NZ_JBATHX010000165.1:0-3404 GCF_049667265.1 Algibacter sp.
ATTACAAATTTGTTGGAATTTAATAATTCTATTTTATCAAACAAACCTTTAAACTTATTGTCTGGCTGATAGATTATAACTAATTGAAAATCATTTATTTGGTTAATAATTTCTTTTGAGCTAAAAAGTGAAACCGAACGCTGCTCGTTACTTTCAATACTTTTTTTAAGCGCTCCTAAATCGGGATGTGAAAAATCACTAACAATGGCGATTTTTGTTTTTTGATTAATGACTTCAACAGCAAAATTCTTTGAATTATTTATTTTGTTTTTTTCACTTTCTAAAGGTTCTAAAGTTGCTCTGTAATTACTAATACCTACACTATTTGCTGGCAACGTAAAATTGACAACCTTAGAATTATCGTTTTTTGAAAATCTTATAGCTTTTGAATAAACGGTTGAATTTCCATTTTTAATCACAAAATTGGAGTTTACGTTACCATTTCCGTTATAAACCAAAATAGCTTCAATTGGAAATTTGTTTTTCAAATACGCATATTTGTTGACGTTTAATTGCTGAATTTTTAAATCGGTGTAAGTGATTGTATCTCCCAAGATTATTGGAAAAATAGGCTGTTTATAACTCTCTGAAGCATATTGATAATCGTTACCAAAAGTTTGATTGCCATCAGAAATTAAAATAGTTGGTGAGATTGTTTGCTTGTAAATTTGATTTAGTTGACCGAATGCCTCAGAAATATTAGTTTGTTTATCTGAAAAGGTAATAGAATCTGAAGATTTTAAGTTTTCGCCAAAAGAATAATAATCAATATTGAATTTATTTTGTAAGTCTGAATTTGATTTGATTTGTTTAATAAAATCAAGGGCTTCCTTATCTTGTTTTAGATGTTTTATAGATGTTGAATTGTCAATGGCTACCACCAAATTTGGTTTTTCAACAGAAGTTTTAATTTGATCGAAACTTGGATTGATAATTAATAAGAGAACTGAAAATATAGTCAAAAACCTCAAAAAGGCAAAAAGCATGTTTAGTTTAGACATGCCTTTCCTTTTAGTAAAATACTGAAATAGCGCTAAACCTAGCGCTATAATTCCAGCAAGTATGATGTATAATAGAGTTTCCGAACTCATTAAAAGATTCTATATGTTTTGATGAGATTCCCTCCTTCGAGGGAATGACAAATAAGTTTAAGTTAGCATTCCGCCATCAACGTTTAGTGTTTGTCCGGTAACATAAGCACTCATGTCGCTAGCAAGGAATACACAAACGTTAGCAATATCTTCGGGCGTTCCTCCTCTTTTTAATGGGATTCCTGCGCGCCATCCTTTTACGGTTTCCTCATCAAGTTTGGCGGTCATTTCAGTTTCTATAAAGCCTGGTGCGACTACGTTACTTCTTATATTTCGAGAGCCTAACTCTAAAGCTACAGATTTAGAAAACCCTATGATTCCAGCTTTTGAAGCTGCGTAATTTGTTTGTCCTGCATTTCCTTTTACCCCCACTACAGAACTCATATTAATAATTGAGCCTTTGCGTTGTTTAAGCATCGTTTTTTGAACGGCTTTAGTCATGTTAAAAACCGATTTTAAATTCACTTCGATAACCGTATCAAAATCTTCTTCAGAAATACGCATTAATAAATTATCTTTTGTGATACCTGCATTATTTACTAGAATATCAATACTTCCGAATTCTGCAACCACGTCATCAGCTAATTTTTGAGCTTCGTCAAAACTAGCAGCATTACTTTTATAGCCTTTAGCTTTAACGCCTAAAGCATTCAATTCTTTTTCTAACTCGTTTGCGGCTTCAACCGAAGAGCTATATGTAAATGCCACGTTAGCACCTTGTTGCGCGAATACTTGAGCTATTCCTTTTCCTATGCCGCGACTTGCTCCTGTAACAATGGCGGTTTTTCCTTCTAATAATTTCATTTTATAGTTAGTTTGTTAGTTTCTAAGACTGAATTTTCTATCTAATCAAATATAATAAATACCTATTCATGTTACAACAATACGAGGTATTTTCTATGTTCTTGATTTGCGTTAGGGATTGAGGCATTTGTTGAAGCTCTTTTTGTGTTGTTGCACTTATGCAACACAAAAAAGCGACTGCCGAAAGCCCGACCCTTGTGGTAACGCCCAAATTAAATATATTTAAAAAAAAATCCGTTAACTAAGTTAGCTAACGGATTTATTTGTTTTTTAAGTTGATTAACCTAAAACCTCTTTTATTTTTTTACCAATCTCGGCAGGAGAATCCACCACGTGAATTCCGCATGCTCTCATGATTTTCTTTTTAGCTTGAGCCGTATCGTCGCTACCACCAACTATTGCACCAGCATGGCCCATGGTACGTCCTGCAGGAGCAGTTTCGCCAGCAATAAAGCCAACTACAGGTTTTTTACTTCCACTTGCTTTGTACCAATGTGCTGCATCGGCTTCTAACTGACCTCCAATTTCACCAATCATAACAACAGCCTCAGTTTCTGGGTCGTTAATTAATAATTCTACCGCTTCTTTAGTTGTTGTTCCAATAATTGGATCGCCACCAATACCAATAGCCGTGGTGATTCCTAAACCTTGTTTTACCACTTGATCTGCAGCTTCATAAGTTAATGTTCCTGATTTAGAAACAATGCCTACTTTTCCTTTCTTGAAAACGAAACCTGGCATAATACCAACTTTAGCTTCACCAGGAGTAATAACACCTGGACAGTTAGGTCCAATTAATCTACAATCTTTATTTTTAATATAACTTGATGCCGTTATCATATCGGCAACAGGAATTCCTTCTGTAATAGTAATAATCACTTTAATACCCGCATCCGCAGCTTCCATAATAGCATCGGCAGCAAAAGCTGGCGGAACAAAAATGATGGTTGTATCTGCTCCAACTTGCTCTACAGCGTCTTGAACCGTGTTAAAAACGGGTCTGTCTAAATGTGTTTGACCTCCTTTACCCGGAGTTACACCACCAACAACGTTAGTGCCATATTCAATCATTTGACTAGCGTGAAATGTACCTTCGCTACCTGTAAAACCTTGAACTATTATTTTTGAATTTTTGTTAACTAGAACACTCATATTTTCTTATTTGGATATTGGTTTACAAATGTAATTTTTTGAACTCACTTATCGAATTAATTTCCTTTAATTTTTTAATTGCTTAATAATATTTGGAATTTGTTTGATAGATGCCATTTCTTTTAGCTTAGAACGAACCTCTTGAATTGGAGTTCCCCAGTAAACTTGATTACCTTGAATAGACTTAGTAACTCCAGATTGCCCTTGAACAACGGCTTTTTTGCCTATGGTTATGCCGCTGGTGGTTCCTACTTGTCCCCAAAGGGTGACTTCATCTTCTATAACAACGCAACCGGCTATTCCTACCTGTGAAGCAATTAAACATTTTTTTCCAATAACGGTATCATGACCAACTTG
>NZ_JBATHX010000166.1:0-1815 GCF_049667265.1 Algibacter sp.
TTTCATCGTATTAGTATCTATAAGTTATTCGAGCCTTTGTTAAATCATAAGGACTCATTTCTAATTTTACTTTATCTCCTGGCAACAATTTAATGTAATGCATACGCATTTTACCAGAGATGTGTGCAGTCACAATGTGACCATTTTCTAATTCAACACGAAACATAGCATTTGATAATGCCTCTATAATTGTTCCGTCTTGTTCTATTGCTGCTTGTTTTGCCATAGTATAAATTAAGCTACTGCTTTTCTATTTTTACCTGTTTTCATCAAACCATCATAGTGTCTATTTAACAAATAAGAATTTATTTGTTGCATAGTGTCAATCGCAACTCCAACCATAATTAATAATGATGTTCCTCCGAAAAATAAAGCCCATCCTTGTTGAACTCCCATAAGCTTAACAATAAACGCTGGGAACACAGCAATAAGTGCTAAAAATATAGAACCTGGTAAGGTTATTTGAGACATTATTCTATCTAAATATTCAGATGTTTCAGAACCTGGACGAATACCAGGAATAAAACCACCACTACGTTTTAAATCGTCAGCCATTTTATTTGTTGGTACTGTAATTGCCGTATAAAAGTATGTGAATACTATAATTAATAAAGCAAATGTTACATTATACCAAAAACCAAACATGTCCGAATAATTTGTTTGCATCCAAGCACCTACTGTTGTTTCTTTCAACAAAGATGACCCTCCAATTAAACTAGGAACAAACATAATAGCTTGAGCAAAGATAATTGGCATAACACCTGAAGCATTAAGCTTTAATGGAATATATTGTCTTGATCCTGCCATGGCGCTTTTTTCGTAACCACCAGAAGCAGTTCTTCTTGCATATTGTACGGCTATTTTTCTAACTCCCATTACTAACATAATAGATGCTAAAATTATAACGAACCAAATAACAAATTCAATTAGTACCATCATTAAACCACCGTTTCCACCACCTTCTAATCTTGTAGCTGCATTTTGTAAAAATGCTTGCGGTAATGTTGCAATAATACCAACCATAATTAATAATGAAATACCATTCCCAATACCCTTATCAGTTATTTTTTCACCTAACCACATTGCGAAAATACAGCCAGTTACTAATATTGTAACTGATGAAAAATAGAATAATGGCCCAGTACCTAATAAAAATGCACTTGACGGAATTCCTAATGCAGGTAAACTTGCTAAATAACCTGGCGCTTGCAATAAACAAATCGCTATAGTTAACCAACGTGTAATCTGATTAATTTTCTTTTGACCACTAGCACCTTCCTTTTGCAATTTCTGCAAGTAAGGAATCGCTATACCCATTAACTGAACAACAATAGAAGCAGAAATGTAAGGCATAATACCTAAAGCGAAAACAGAAGCATTAGCAAACGCTCCACCGGTAAAAGCGTTAAGCAATCCTAACAAACCACTATCTGTTTTTTCTGCTAAACCACCTAACTGAGACGCATCAATACCAGGCAATACAACCTGTGCACCAAAACGATAAACTAATAACAGACCCAAAGTGACAATGATTCTGTTTCTTAATTCTTCTATTTTCCAAACATTTTTAATTGATTCTATAAATTTCATACTTATAAAATGTCTTATATAGTTACGGCTTCTCCTCCAGCAGCTTCAATAGCAGCTTTTGCTGAAGCAGTAAACTTATGAGCAGATACTTTTAATTTCGCTTTTAATTCCCCACGTCCCATGATTTTAACTAAATCATTTTTATCAACTAAACGGTTTGTGAATAATGTTTCAAAATCTACTGTATCTTTTATTTTCTTATCATCAACCAATTGTTGCAACGTA
>NZ_JBATHX010000167.1:0-5084 GCF_049667265.1 Algibacter sp.
TTATAATTTTTATTTTCGGATTGTTAAATTTCACTAATGCACAATCTGACCCAAATACAAATTCTTATGGAAATAATAAGGCGGCAGGAAACTATATTACTATTAACGGTGCCAAACAATATTATGAAGTATATGGACAAGGGAATCCACTTGTTTTAATCCATGGTAATGGAGGCAATATTGCATATATGAAACCACAAATAGAGTACTTTTCCAAAAAGTATAAAGTAATTGTTATGGACTGCAGAGGACGAGGAAAAAGTGAACTCGGAATTGATAATTTGTCCTATTTGCAAATGACCAAAGATATAGTTGAGATTTTAGATTATGAACATGTTGATTCAACCTATGTATTAGGTAGAAGTGATGGTGCAATCCTTGCATTGTTATTAGCAATTCATCATCCAGAAAAAGTAAAAAAGATAGTAGCATTTTCTGCCAATATTACTCCCGATACTACAGCTCTTTACCCTGTAGTATATCACGATATAAAAAAGAGAAGAAAGCATGCTGACAAAATGCTAACAAAGAAAGATACAACTCAAAATTGGAAAGTATTACAACAAAGATTTCACATGATGGAATTTCAACCAACCATCTCGGTAAATGATTTACATAAAATCAAATGCCCAGTTTTAGTTATGTCAACGGATAGAGATATGATTCGTGAAGAACATACACTATCTATTTACCAGAATATTAAAAAAGCAAACCTTTGCTTCCTTCCTGGAGTTAACCATTTTGTTTCAAAGAGTGGTCCGACATTATTTAATGAAATAGTAGAAACTTATTTTTATGAGACTTATAAAGGTGATGAATTTAGGTTCTGAAATGAAAAACTGTTGCTAACAAAGTATAAAAATAATGCGTAAGTTTATTTATAATTCAAAAGGTTAGTGCTTTTTTGGTCACTCCGATTTTCCTGCGGAAAATCCTCCGACACAAAACCGCACTAACCATACACAAAACCGTTGTACTTCATTACACTCAACCGCTAACCAATGATAAAATTCTTTAGAAAAATTCGACAAAACTTACTTATGGAAAATAAAACTGGAAAGTATTTTAAATATGCTATCGGAGAAATTATACTTGTTGTTATTGGAATTTTAATTGCCCTATCAATTAATAATTGGAATGAGGAAAGAAAAGGGAAAATTCTGGCTAACCACAATGCAAATGGATTGGTAAGAGATTTAAAACAAGATACAGTTGTTCTAAACAGTTATATTCAATTTCATAAAAGAACATCTGCTGGATTAGAGGCTTTAATTTCTTTAAAAAATAAAGATTTAAACAAATCAATCTTCAATGATTCTTTATATGTGCTATATAAAAGAAATTGCTTAAATGTTGCTGAATTTAAAGATAACGGAAACACTTTAACTCAATTAAAGAGCACAGGAGATTTAGTTTTATTTAATGAGAGAACAAAAGACGGTATTTTATCACACGAGATATCTTCTAACGCTTTAAAGGTGCAAGGGGATTATTATAGAATTGCTTTTATTAATAGCACAAATATTTCGAAAAAAATGTTAGACCATACGGTTTTTGGAGACACTACATATTTCAAAAAAGGCAAATATACTGGTAAAACGTTTCCAAAAGGAAACTATTCCGATAACTTGACTAGAGAATTATTTAATGAATTATTTTTTTTAAAAATGACATCCGAATATTATTCAAATATTTATATGAAAATACATCTAGAAAATACAGGAAATTTAATTAGGTTTTTGACTAATGAATATGAAATAGTAGAAAAGGACTATGAGTTTGATTAATTTTTTTTGATAATTCTATTTAAATAAAAAATAACGAAAGCACAACTACGTGTATAATTAATTGCTTGGTTCAGGTCTACGTGGAAACTCCTTCGGAATTTCCTCTGGTTCGTTCCTTTTTTATTAAGTTAGTTGCTTAAACACGTAACTATCCTTACACGAACACGTTAGGCACAATTTAAAAACAGATATGAAATTTATTAGGTACTTATTTATTATAATTTTCTTTTTTGGAATAGCTGATGAATGTTTAGCCCAAGTTAAAAAAGATACATTGAGTGTGTTATTTATAGGTAACAGCTACACATACTATTCTAATATGCCTCATCTTGTATCTCTGATTTCAGACAGTACAAAAATTAAATTAGTAACCTATAAAAGTACTGCTGGTGGAGCTAAATTAAGCGACCATTGGTATGGTAATAAAGGGCTAAAATCAAAAGAAGCAATAAGTAGTGGAAAATACGATATTATTGTTTTACAAGGGTCAAGTAGTGAAGCTGTTAAGAAAAAGGAAGAATTTCTCAAATACTCTAAAAAGTTATCTGACCTAGTTAAAGCTTCTGGTGCTAAACCTTACTTATATGTGCCTTGGCCACCAAAAAAAATTCCACAATTTCAAGAAACAATAACAGAATCGTATCAACAAGCATCAAAAGAAAGTGATTGTGGACTTGTTATGGTTGGAGAAGCTTGGAAATTAGCTAAAACATTAAGACCAGATATACAATTGTTTTTACCAGATGGTAGTCATCCAACTGATTTAGGAGCATTTTTAACAGCTTGTGCCTTTGTGAACACTTTTTCGAGAGAACTGCCTAAAAATCTACCTGACAGGTTTTTTATAACAGATTCCGATGGAAAGGAAGTTATGATTTTTAGGGAAAATTCTTTAGATATTACATTTTGTCTAAAGGTGGTTCAAAGTTTATAAAAAACTGTGCCTAACAATGTATAAAAATAATTGCTCGATTTTGGGCTTAACCAAGTGTAGTTGCAAGTTTACTACGTCTGATTTTCCTGCGGAAAATCCTCGCACGTAAACACGCAACTATCCTTACACGAACACGTTAGCACCAATTAAAATCAACATTCGTGAAGAAGAGAATATTTAGATACTTAAAACACATTTTAATAACATTCCTAATTGGATTATGCTCATTCATAATAATCGCATTTTTAACAGGAAACGCATTAAAACATAGCCGAAATAATTTGGCTGACAATTGGAATAATGAAGGGCCGTACGTTTTTTTTAATAATGACAGTTTATTAAATATCAATTACTTGAAGGGTGACAAAGAAAATGGATTTGAATTGGAAAAATCAACTTCTAAAATAGATTCTTTAATTGAATTAAGATGCTATTATCCATTAGATTCAACAAGTTTTAATTTCGTGATAAACACCAAGTTTAAAATACCAAAATCTACCTATTCTGATTCTCAAAAGATTGTTGCAATATCTGATATTGAGAGTAATTACAAAACTTTTCGTGATTTTCTAATAAATAGTAATGTAATTGACAAAGAACTGAATTGGACTTTTGGGAAAAATCATTTAGTACTTGTTGGAGACTTTATTGACCGAAGTTATTTTACTACCCAAGTATTATGGTTCATTTATAAACTAGAACAAGATGCGAAATCAAAAGGTGGAAATGTTCATTATATTTTAGGCAACCACGAGATAATGAATATGCAAGGAGACCATAGATACGCGGAATCAAAATACAATCACCTAGCTTCTATTTTAGGTAAAAAGCAATTTGAATTTTATGGTAAAAACTCTTTTATAGGTCGTTGGTTAGAAAGCAAAAATACAATTGAGCTTATAAACGGAAATTTATTTGTTCACGGAGGTATTAGTCCTAAATTAGAAAATACTGAATTGAATATTGACGAACTAAATCAATTAATTAGAGAGAATTATTACAAACCATATTTCCCAAAGAAAAATGGAGAGAAAACTCAAGAACTACTAACTTCTTCAATAACATCACCTTATTGGTATAGAGGATATTTCAAAAATGATTTATCCCAGGAAGAAATTGATATAGGGCTTAACAAATTCAATGCAAAAGCAGTTATTGTTGGACACACAATTCAATCAAAAGTCAATAGAACTTACAATGGAAAAGTGATTGGAATTGATGTCAAGCATCCTCAAGATTATTACGAATATTTTCCAGCGATTACATCAGAAGGTCTTTTAATTAAAAATGGAAAATATTACCGTGTTTTTGAGAATGGAGAAACAGAAGAAATGAAATAACTGGTGCTAACAACTTATATAATTTATTGCTAGTTCTAGTTTACTTACGAAAATCCTCGCGGATTTTCTATCCGTGATTTATTTACTAAATTAGTTGCTTAACCACGCAACTAACCATACACCAACCATTGGCATTAATTTAAAACACAAACTTAGTAATACATATTTGTATGATTAAATTTTTATATTAATACATATAAGTATCTTTTTATTTGTTTTTTTATACGTATTTGTATACTTTTGAGTTTTATCACATACTTATATGTATAAAATATTAACAAATGAGAAACAAGAAAAAACTACTCTTAGAACAACTAGACCAAAAATTGGCGAATTTTAAAGATGCAGGATTGGTCTTGGTCCCACAAAAGGGATGGGTCAATACTATTAGAACTACTCTTAATATGACGAGGGACCAGTTAGGGACCAAACTTAACTTAACTAAAGGAGCTATACAAAAAATCGAGGAACGAGAAGCTACAGGTCAGATAACCATCAATAAATTAAAGGATGTTGGTAATGCTTTGGATATGAAATTTATCTATGGTTTTATTCCGAAAGATGGGACGATCGAAAGCTTAGTAAACTTAAAGGCTGAAAAGCTAGCACGAAAAATAGTTTTAAGGACTAATCAAAATATGAAATTAGAGGACCAAGGAATTGGAGATGAAAAAATAAATAAAACCATAAAGGAGCTTGCTGGTGAAATAAAACGTGAGATGAAAAAATCATTATGGGATTAGAATTCGATTATAAAGATGGCCAAACACCTTTAGACGAAGAAGAAAAGGAAGGTCTTAAAATAAAGTCTATCGCTACTCAAGGAGAACTAGATGAATTTGAGCAATTGAACATTGAAAAAGCAGTTGAATGGACTATTCATTCAAATTTAAAGACTGAAAGAATATTGACCATAAAATTTGTAAAAGACCTGCATAAAAAAATGTATGATGATGTTTGGAAATGGGCAGGTGAATTTAGAAAGTCTGACAAGAATATTGGTATTCCTTGGACCCAAATTGG
>NZ_JBATHX010000168.1:0-1697 GCF_049667265.1 Algibacter sp.
GATCAAAAATTAAATACCTTCATTGAACAAATCCCTAAAACCTTAGGGCCAACCATTACAGAAGCTTTAAAAGAAGAAATTAAAAACTCCCAGGATGCTGTTGTAGAAGCGCTTTATCCAATTCTAGGACAAATGATTAAGCGGTATGTGCAGCATGAAATGAAATTATTATCTGAACGAATTAATAATCAAGTTAATAAAACTTTTTCTTTTAAACGGTTTTTCAGAAAGGCAAAATCCAAAGCTGCTGGTATAAACGAGTCTGATTTATTATTGCAGGAGCAATCCAACGCTCAAATAGAACAAGTTATTATTATAGAAAAAGGATCTGGATTACTTCTAGCAGAATATTCAAAAAATAAAATGGCTGATGAAGACATGGTAGCAGGTATGCTAACTGCGATTAAGAGTTTTGTTGAAGATGCTTTTAAAAAGGAGAAGCAAAGTTTGCATTATATTGAATACGACTTGTATCATATTCATCTTCAAAATTTTTCGTCTTTTTATATTGCCGTGGTAATTTCAGGCGTTTATAATGTCATTTTTAAAGATAAACTTGAAGACAAAATTCTAGATTTTGTAAACGACGAAAAAATTATTAAATCACTAAATAACAGAGATTTACTATCAAAAAAACTAGCAGATTTCTATAAAAATGGCACTATCTAAAAAAATTGTTCTTATAGGTCATTTTGGAGTTGGAAAAACATCCTTAATCCGTCGGTTTGTTGAAAACACATTTTCTGAAGATTATAAGGTAACGATTGGTGTGCACATTTCTAAAAAATCAATTACTATTCCCGAAGGCGAAATGATATCTCTGATTATTTGGGATTTAGAAGGGCAAGACGACATTAAAAAAACAAGACCTTCTTATTTACTCGGTACAAATGGTTTTATTTATGTTTTTGACTTAACAAGACCCGTTACTTTTGAAGACCTTGACTCCGAATTATCATTTTTAAAAGAAAACTTTCCAAAAACACCCGTTAAAGTAGTTGGCAACAAAATGGACCTTGTAAATAAAATTTATTTAAAGGAACATAGTGCTATTTTTGAACCTATTGTTGATTTATTTGTGAGTGCAAAAACTGGTAGTAAAGTTGAAAAACTATTTTCGAAACTTGCTATGGAGTTAATTTAAAAGCCATGCTAAAACCCTATTTAGAAAAATATTTTAAAAACAATTTTCAATATATATTGGTTGATGATTCTGGTTGTATTTTAGAAACAGACAATCCTATTTTGCCTTTTCAGAAAAATGACAAGCTTCAAAATAGCCATCCATTTTTTGAGATTTTAAATAATTTATTACCCATTAAAAACGAATGTTTTGAGTTTTCATGTATTAATTTGGAGTTTGATAGTACTGACTATGTTGTCGATATTTCTATAAGAACGCACAGCAATAACGAAAACCTAATCATTGTTGAAAATTTAACAAAACACTATAATAACTATCAACTTACGGCACAAACCAGAAATGAATCTATTATAAATTCACAAATTTTGATTCTTAAAAATGAATACCTTCTAGAGAAAGAAACTTTTAAAAATAATTTTATTGCCAATTTTAGCCATCAGCTAAGAAATCCCATTACAGCTTCAACAATTTTTAGCGATTTATTAATAAATAGCGACTTAAATTCTGAGCAAAAAAATTATTTAGAGATTATTCAATCTGCCAACAAAGATTT
>NZ_JBATHX010000169.1:0-7413 GCF_049667265.1 Algibacter sp.
CCCCAAGCACTATTACTAGGGGCAACAGTAAGAGCATTTTCATTACTGGAAGCGTAAGAGTATCCTCCACGACCACCTCCAGAAGAAGTAGTCACCGCATTTCCATTTGCAATATAATCTGGGTCCAAAGCCCAGGCAGCCGATCCTGTACATGTAGTACACATCACACCAGCACCATTGAACCAAACATTTCCATTATTTCCATTTGCACCACCGCCACCTCCAGCGTTATGGGCATTTCCTCCACCTCCACCATTTGCAGGTGCTCCTCTTCCATATCTACCACCTAATGCATCATATTCTGGGCCGAAACCAGCAATACTTTCTCCCTTTTCAGCACTTATACTTGATGATGAGGAAATATAATCAGTATAAACATTTGCACCATGTTGAGAAGTGTCATTTTCTCTCACTCCTCCTCTGAATCCAATACTTGATACATCTATAGTTCCATTATTAACAATATTCACAGCATTGATTGCAACGATTCCACCAAATCTATATGCACCACTATCCTGCCAAGGAGATGCTATAATTGAAGCACCAGCATTAATGGTAAGTGTATCATATTGAGGCACCTTCACAACTTGTGTAAAACCAGCGACTAAATATCCAAAAGTTGATGGGCAAATCGTTATATCATTACCGGCAACACCTTGAACATAAGCATATTCGTATGTTCCGGCACCATTTAAACTTGTTACAGCACCAAAATTCACCGAATTAGAAGAATTAATTACTGCCCCTTGAGCTTGATATATCAAGATAAGGTCCCCAGCTGCAAGTCCACCCAATTCTCCAGCAATATCATTTACTGAAATTGTAGTTGCACCTATAGCAATATCTGCTGTAACACCACTATAATTGTTAACGATAGTATTCGTTCCTGTTATAGTTAAATTGCCATCTATGGCATATTGAGAATAACTAGTACTAAATGAAAAAAGTCCAATACAAACTAATAATAGTTTTACATAGGAAGTCTTAATTAAAGATGTGAATCGAGTAAAGATTTTCATATTATTTTTGGGTGAAATTGATTTCATTTTAAATTGAAAAATATTAATTTAATTTATCAAATGTTGATTTGTGGAAATTCTGTTTAATTATTATAATGACAATCAACAAATGTAACATACACTTTAACAAAACTGATTTTAATGACTACTTAATTAGTACTCATTAAACTTAATTGAAAACTATATTTATCAATTACAACAAATTTTATCGTAATTTTTAAAACCGATAAAATGTTGGAGAAACATGTAAAGTTCTTCATATTTAAAAAAGTGAAATTGGTGTTTTTTGTGATATTTTTATCCCATTAGCAGAAACTATGGCTAATGGTTTTAATTTGTCGTGAATGGAAGCATTATAAAATCTCATTGAATTTTTATTAGCAAATTTTAAACGCTTAAAGTGTACCATACTAGAGAGATTATGATAATTGCTACTATTTTTAATTAATTAGCTATAAAAATATAAAAATTATTTAACAAATGTTTACATAATCCTAATAATAGCAAATAAGCCATATTTTTTTTTTAGTCAATTTAATATGCATAATATTCTTTTGATTTAATCAAAACTAAAATAAAATCAACAAAAGGTTCAACATTTATATTATTAGACACACCTTTACCCCCTAGAGTCACATAATTTAAAACAAATTTTCATTTTCTTTTATTAACCTTAATATTCTACAAAAACCTAAATATAAAGTATATTTGCCAAAATTTAATTTTCATGTCTTTTTTAAAAGAAATACAACGTAGACGCACCTTTGGAATCATCTCGCACCCCGATGCTGGTAAAACTACTTTAACAGAAAAACTACTATTGTTTGGCGGTGCCATACAAGAAGCCGGTGCTGTAAAAAGTAACAAAATAAAAAAAGGAGCTACGAGTGATTTTATGGAAATTGAGCGCCAGCGTGGAATTTCTGTGGCAACCTCTGTTTTAGCTTTTGAATATGATGGCATTAAAATTAATATTTTAGATACACCAGGACATAAGGATTTTGCTGAAGATACGTTTAGAACCCTAACTGCTGTTGATAGTGTTATTGTAGTTATTGATGTTGCAAAAGGTGTTGAGGAACAAACTGAAAAACTTGTGGAAGTTTGTAGAATGCGTAAAATTCCTATGATTGTATTCATTAATAAAATGGATAGAGAAGGAAAGGATGCTTTTGATTTACTTGATGAAGTTGAACAAAAACTAGGGCTAAAAGTAACACCTTTAAGTTTCCCGATAGGCATGGGTTATGACTTTAAAGGCATTTATAATCTCTGGGAAAAAAACATTAATCTTTTTAGTGGTGATAGCAGAAAGGATATCGAAGAAACGATTGAAATTTCAGATTTGTCATCGCCCGAATTGGATAAATTAGTTGGCGAGAAAGCTGCAAATACTTTAAGGGAAGAAATTGAACTAGTTGAAGGTATTTATCCAGGTTTTAATAAAGAGGACTATTTAAATGGAAACCAACAACCCGTGTTTTTTGGTTCAGCTTTAAATAATTTTGGTGTTAGGGAATTGTTGGATTGCTTTATAGAAATTGCTCCAAAACCAAGACCAAAGCAAAGTGAAGAACGTTTGGTAAAACCCGAAGAAAAAAAGTTTAGCGGTTTTGTTTTTAAAATTCATGCCAATATGGATCCAAATCATAGAAATCGACTGGCCTTTGTTAAGATTGTTTCCGGTGAATTTAAACGTAATGCGCCGTATTTACACGTAAGGAATAATAAGAAGGTTAAATTTTCTAGTCCGAATGCTTTTTTTGCTGAAAAGAAAGAAATAGTTGATATATCTTATCCAGGGGATATTGTTGGTTTACAAGATACCGGAACCTTTAAAATTGGGGATACTTTAACCGAAGGAGAAATTTTAAATTACAAAGGTGTACCAAGTTTTTCACCTGAACATTTTAGATATATTAATAATGCTGATCCTTTAAAATCAAAACAATTATTTAAAGGTATTGATCAACTTATGGACGAAGGTGTAGCACAACTTTTTACTTTAGAGCTTAACGGCAGAAAGGTAATTGGTACCGTTGGAGCTTTACAATATGAGGTTATTCAGTATAGGTTAGAGCATGAATATGGTGCTAAATGTACTTATGAAAACTTAAATGTACATAAAGCTTGTTGGGTTGACCCGAAAAACTCTAAAAGTGATGAATACAAGGAATTTGTTAGAGTTAAGCAACGTTTTTTGGCAAAAGACAAACACAATCAGTTGGTGTTTTTAGCAGACTCACCTTTTTCTTTGCAAATGACACAACAAAAATATCCAAACATAAAACTTCATTTTACATCTGAATTTGATTAATAACACCTTGTTATTCATCGATTTTCAGTTGTTTATCAATCTTTAAGTGTTTTTTATCGAAAAATTTTAGTCTGAAACAAGTTGTTTTCTAGTTTTAAAATAGAATCATAACCCCCAAATCATGATCTACTTATGGAAACAACTGCTAATATTTTTAGAAATTCGGATATCATAGTATCCTACAAACCATGTATTTGCATTAATGCTGAACGTTGTATAAGACAATTATCAGATGTGTTTAGTAACAATGTAATACCTTGGGTAAATTTAGAAAACACCAACACTAAGAAAATAATTAAACAAATAAAAAAGTGTCCTTCGGGTGCTTTAAAATTTAGTTTGGCAAAAAATACAGTTAATTAATTTTAATCTGATTAATCTTAAAACTGATCTTAAAATTAAAAATACTTAAAATAAGATAGTTTAAAGCTGTTATATAAGTCCGTTAAACAAAATACACCTAAAACAAAATAAAATTAAAAAAACCACGTTTATAGAGGTCGTGTTTTTAGTAATTATAAAGTAAATTTATGAATATTTACTTTTTTATAAGTATTTTATATTCTTAATTTAAATTTCATTAAAAGTTAAATGCATTAAAAAAAAAGTTCGCATAAATTTATTAGTTAAGAAACTATTTTAATTTACTTTACTGTTAAATTGAAGTTTATAGCTTACCTCTTAGAATGTGATTTTGAAGCTACCAAAGATTATTTTATTATCTTTATACTAATCAAATTTTTGTATTTAAATAATTATCAAATTATTTTTAAAATAACCCTACAGTTACAACATGAAACTCCTTTTTATTTATGGAGCCTTTATATGGCTTTTGACATCCTCTCTTTCTGCGCAAATTGGTATTAACACAACTAATCCACAAGAAACATTACATGTTGCAGGAACAGTACGTATTGATAACACAAACCAAGCGACCGTTACAGCCACAAAAATTTTTGGATTGGACGCAGTTGGTACACTACGAGAGATTAGCATTGGCCCCAGGCTTAAATTATCCAATAATGTTATTATTGCTACTAATGATCATTATTTTGGTAGTATATCACTAACTACTAAAACCAATCATAATGTAGATTTGTTACTTGATAATGGCGAAACCAATGAAGGAAAAACTATAATAAAAATTAATAATACGGCTGGTGATACGGAATTTACAGGCATCAAAGATGGTTATGATGGACAGCATATTTGGATCTATGCACAATCAGGTAAAGTGACTCTCAAAAAGAATGACACAAATTCGAGCGCAGGTAATCGCATTGAAGATAATGACAGACTAGCGGCAGAACAATGGGCGATGATTGAACTAGTTTATGATGGTGCCAGATCTAAATGGATTGTTATGCACCATAACCATTAATTACCGATTAATTATCCAAACCATTTTAAACTACTTGAGTTTAACATCTATAGCAATGCCTGCCCCGTTGGACCAAAATTCAACGGCATCGGTGGTTGCTCCAAAAAAGACATTTCGAGCACCTTTTAATTTACATTCCCATTAGTTTTTCTTCTGGAATATTAAGCTTGTCCAGTCGGACCAAAATTCAACGGTATTGGAGGTTGTTCGTAATCTTTAATTTCACCATGAGCATTTTCAAATTTACTCACATTCTCACCTAATGCCTTTAATAAACGCTTGGCATGTTGTGGTGTTAAAATAATCCTAGACTTCACTTTATTCTTAGGAACTCCTGGCATTATGTTTACAAAATCTACAACAAACTCCGAAACGGAATGGTTTATTATAGCCAGATTGGAATATGTTCCTTCAGCAACTTTCTCATCAAGCTCAATATTAATTTGACCTTGTTTTGGTTTGTCTTTTTCTTCTGCCATAATTATTTGTTTATATTATAAAAGCCTTCAGGTATAAATATACATGAAGGCTTTTGTTTTATTAGAATTACACTTTACGAAAATCTAGCTAAAGATTAAGGTTTTGCGATATTCCAGATGAGATTCCCGCCTTCGCGGGAATGACAAATATTAATTATAATTTAACTCTTGTTTTACTTGCATCATTTCATCAAACTCTTCTTTAGAGCCAACTATGATATCAGTATACCTTCTCATACCAGTACCTGCAGGAATTCTGTGTCCTACAATTACATTCTCTTTCAAGCCTTCTAACGTATCTACTTTACCAGCAACTGCTGCCTCATTAAGTACTTTAGTTGTTTCTTGGAAAGATGCAGCCGAGATAAACGATTTTGTTTGAAGCGAAGCTCTTGTAATACCTTGAAGTATTGGAGTTGCCGTTGCAGGTTGTGCATCTCTAGCCGTTACCAATGCTTTATCTTCTCTTCTTAAAATTGAATTCTCATCTCTTAACTCACGAGGTGAAACAATTTGTCCAGCTTTAAGATTCGTTGAATCTCCAGCATCATCAATAACTTTCATTCCGAAAATATCATCATTTTCTTTAATGAAATCTGCTTTATGAGCTAATTGATCTTCTAAGAATATAGTATCACCAGAATCAATGATTCTAACTTTACGCATCATTTGTCTTACAACAACCTCAAAGTGCTTATCATTAATTTTCACACCTTGTAAACGATATACTTCTTGTACTTCATTCACTAAGTATTGTTGAACTGCTGAAGGGCCTTTGATATTCAAGATATCATTAGGAGTTATAGAACCGTCAGATAATGGCATACCCGCTTTTATAAAATCATTTTCTTGAACAAGAATTTGACTTGATAATTTCACTAAGTATTTCTTAATATCACCTGTTTTAGATTCTACAATAATCTCACGATTACCTCTTTTAATTTTACCAAAAGATACCACACCGTCAATAGCACTTACTACCGCTGGGTTTGATGGATTACGTGCTTCGAACAACTCTGTTACACGAGGAAGACCACCAGTAATATCACCTGCTTTAGAAGATTTACGAGGAATTTTCACTAAAATCTTTCCAACAATAATTTTCTCATTATCGTCAATCATTAAGTGAGCGCCAACTGGTAAGTTGTATGAACGCATCGTTTCTCCTTTAGCGTCTTCAATATGAAGCGTTGGAATAAGCTTTTTATTTCTAGATTCAGAAATTACTTTTTCTTGGAAACCTGTTTGTTCATCAATTTCAACTTGATATGTAACACCTTGTTCAACGTTTTCATATCTCACTTTACCAGCAAATTCTGAAACAATAACACCATTATATGGATCCCAAGTACAAACTACATCACCTTTACTTAATGTATCTCCATTCTTAATAAGAATAGTAGAACCGTAAGGAATATTATTAGTACTTAAAACAATACCTGTTTTCTTATCAGCAAGTTTAAGTTCAGACGTTCTAGAAATAACAATATCAATATTATTTCCTTCGCTATCTTTTCCTTTAACCGTTTTTAAATCTTCAATTTCAGCGATACCATTAAACTTCACAGCTAAATTATTTTCCTCTGAAATGTTACCTGCAATACCACCAACGTGGAATGTACGAAGCGTTAACTGAGTACCTGGTTCACCAATTGATTGTGCAGCAACTACACCAACAGCTTCACCACGTTGTACCATTTTACCGGTAGCTAAGTTTCTTCCGTAACATTTAGCACAAATACCTTGTAATGCTTCACAAGTTAATGCTGAACGAACTTCTAAACTATCAATAGGCGATGCTTCGATTGCTTTAGCGATAGGATCTTCAATTAATTGTCCAGCTGAAACTAATAGCTCTTCAGTAATAGGGTCATACACATCATTCAATGATACACGACCAACGATTCTTTCTTCTAACCTTTCAACAACTTCATCATTCTTTTTCAATGGTTCAACTTCAACACCTCTTAATGTACCACAATCCTCAGAATTGATAATTACATCTTGAGATACATCTACCAAACGACGCGTTAAATAACCCGCATCGGCAGTTTTAAGAGCCGTATCGGCAAGACCTTTACGAGCACCGTGAGTAGAAATAAAGTATTCTAAAATTGAAAGTCCTTCTTTAAAGTTTGAAAGAATTGGATTCTCAATAATCGATCCACCACCTGCAGTAGATTTTTTAGGCTTAGCCATTAATCCACGCATACCTGT
>NZ_JBATHX010000170.1:0-2197 GCF_049667265.1 Algibacter sp.
ATTAAGCCTGTTATTACTAGGCTCTTGTAAAAAAAATACATCAACTAATAATTTAGCGGTTCATTCAAAACCTGAAACTGTAGAAAAACCGATAACCCAAAAACCTAAAATATCGCCAGAATTTAAAGCCTATTGGTATGCTGGCGAAGCCGAAATTTCATCTTACAAATTAGAACAAGCACGGTACGGTGAAATACGAGAAGGAAAAGCTGTTTTAGTTTTTGTAACTGAAGATTTTCTTCCAGATACCCAAGTAAAAGCAGATACTAAAACCGCAAATAACATCCCGATTTTAAAACTGAATACCACTAAAAATTTTGTTACTGGCGTATATCCATATTCCATTATGCAGAGTACTTTTTATCCCGTAGTAAATACTAATCATGCTTTAAAGGTGTCACTATCCATGCAAGAATGGTGCGGCCATGTGTATACGCAACTTAATAACAGAAGGCAATTTGAAATCACGTCGCACTCCTATTTTGACGGTGAAGCCGATAAAAATTTCAAACTAGAACAAGCCATTTTAGAAAACGAATTGTGGACAAAACTTCGCATCGACCCAAAATCTTTACCAACTGGAAATTTAAACATCATTCCTTCTTTGGAATATTCAAGATTACGCCATATTGAACTTAAACCTTATAGCGCTGCGGCAACATTAACAGGAAATACCTATGCCATTAATTACCCAGAACTTAATAGAACCTTATCAATAACATACAACCCTGAGTTTCCATTTGATATTTTAAGTTGGGAAGAAACTTTCAAAAGTGGTTTTGGGAGTCAGGCTAAAGTATTAACCACCAAAGCAACAAAATTAAAAACCATCAAATCTCCATATTGGCAAAAGAAAAGTATTCATGATGAAAAACTCAGACAAACGCTTAAATTAGATTAAATTTGCTTTTTATTTACTTGTTCATTTTTGTAATATTTCATCACTAAAATTATGTTTTTAAATTTCTTAAAAAATTATCAAGAAGAGTTAATTATATCTGGCATTGTGCTACTTTCATTACTCATTATCAGATTTGCTATTCATTTTACAATAACTAAGGTTGCGCGAAAAAATGATATTAACGAGCCAAGAATTCGCCTAATTAGGCGCTATATTACGGTGGCATTGTTTCTAGTGGCACTTCTTATTGAGTCCTTTGTTTTTGGAACGGAATTCAGAGAAATAGCCGTTATTTTTTCATCCATTTTTGCCGTTATCGGTATTGGTTTATTTGCTATTTGGTCTATTTTAAGCAACATCACTTCCGGAATTATTATGTTTTTTAATTTCCCTTATAAAGTGGGCGATAAAATTGCTATACACGATAAAGATTTCCCAATTACAGCCATTATTGAAGATATCCGTGCCTTCCAATTACATTTACGAATTGAAAACGGCGATTTGGTAACTTACCCAAATAACCTCATGCTGCAAAAAGCGGTAACGCTTATTGAAAAAGACGCCATTGAAGATTTTTCAGCTGAGGACGATGGCGCTGATGCTATATAAAATTTCCATATATTTAAAGTATTCTAAATAATATGGCAAAATTTATAAAAAAAGTAAGATCTCAAATATCCAAAAAAAAGATTGGACAAATACCAGGAAGTATTATTTATACTGGTGAAAAGCCAGATCAAAAATTATTTATTGAAGCCTTTGACTATAATCAAGACACTTGCATTGTAAGAGAGTTATTAAATGTTGAAGAATGCTTTGATTTTGAAGAAGGCACCGTAACATGGATAAATATAAATGGGTTAAATCATGTAAATGCCATCGAGAAAATTGGAGAACATTACGAGTTACACCCATTAGTGCTTGAGGATATTGCAAACATTTCACAACGACCAAAAATTGATGAACATGAAGATTATCTATTTGTCGTTTTAAAAATGCTTTATTATGACGCGAATGAAAACATCGTATCAGAGCAAGTAAGTTTCATTTTAGGCAAAGAATATGTGCTTTCGTTTCAAGAAGCCGAAGGCGATGTTTTTAATGAAGTTCGAGAACGCATAAAACAAAATAAAGGGCGTGTTCGCAGTATGCAAGCCGATTATTTACTTTATGTTTTATTGGATGCTATTGTCGACCATTATTTCAGCGTTATTGAAGTTTTGGGCGATAAAATTGAAGATTTTGAAACCGCCATTTTTGCAGGAAATGTCGATAAAGATATCAGTCAAAAAATAC
>NZ_JBATHX010000171.1:0-5745 GCF_049667265.1 Algibacter sp.
GCAATAATGATTAAATGTTTCATAATTTTTGTGGTTTAATGATGAAACAAATATCTAACAGGAATAAGGTTTTTAAAAAACCAACTTACCGAACTGTTATTTTTTAATCCTGAAATGTTAGTAAAACCTAATTTATTAAAATGATGCAAAAAAAAAGCAGTTTGACTATTTATCAAACTGCTTATTATGAAAATATAAACCTTTACGGTAATTATAAACCATCGTGAAACTTAAAGAATATAGGCACGGCGTAAGCTACTTTTACAGGTTTACCTCGCTGTTTACCTGGTAGCATTTTTGGTAATTTACCAATGATACGTTCGGCTTCATCCTGTAAAATTTTATCTGGACCTCTAGATCTAACACCAGTAATATAGCCATTTTTATCTATCACAAAAACAACCGATACACGTCCTTGAAGCCCTAAATCTAAAGCGGTTTGTGGGTAATTAAAGTTTTTTGCAACATGCTCTTGTATTTTTTGCTGAAAACAATCTTTAGTGGCTTGTTTAGACAATTTTTCGCATCCTGGAAACACAGGCACATCTTCAATAACTGCAAAGGCTACTTGCACATCTTCTTCAATGGCTTCAACTTCTACTTCGGCAACATCAATAATACGTTCTTCAATAGCAGTATCTTGACTTATTTCAGTACTTTCAATAACAGTTTCTTCAATTTCTTCAGTATCCTCAACAATTTCAACAGACTCGCTTACAACTGCTGGAGGTGGTGGCGGTGGCGGTACATTAACACTAACTATCGGGATTTCTTCCTCAAATTCGCTATCCATCTCAACAAGGTCAATAACCACATCATCTTTTTCATAAGTTCTGTACTCTAGAGCTTGCCAAGATAAAAACAACATTAAATTTAAACCAATAGCAAAATAAATACTGCTGTTTCTTCCTATTTCAAGGTTTGGATTCTTTTTAGCTTCCATAATATTTAAATTTAGTTGATGAGTTAATCATCGTAATTTCAACACTTAAAATTAAAAATAATGCATCAAAACAACTATGATATTTATCATATTGTAGAATGGAACATTTTGGCGATTATTTGTATAAAAAATGAAGGTAATTTAAACTTTTTATAAAGCGCTAACCAGTTAGCAAGCAGATAGTAACAACTTAAAACGACAGCTTTTATGATACCAATTACAACTCGAAAAAACGACACTAAAAAAACCCACAATTAGCCATGTAAAATGGATGATTTTATTTTGTAGTTTTGATTAAAATTTATTAAATTCTTTATGAAAAAATTATTATCTCTTTCATTTTTATTGGTTTTCAATTTTATTTCATCTCAAAACCAATCTTCTTTAAAAATCACAGAAAGTGAAGAATATAAAGATGAAGTCACCGCCAACAACATTTTAGCAATTCATACCACAAACAATGGGTTAACAGGGATTGTACGAGATAGTAAAAAAGATATACTTTTCGATATTTTTGACACCGATCTTAAAAAGGTTTTTTCTAAAACCGTTGAAAGTGATAAAAGAGAAAGTTTTGTTGGAGAAATTTTCTTCGAAAATGAAATAAAATTTTTCACCGTTTATGCTCCTGAAAAAACAGAACGCATTCTGTATTGTCATATTTTTAATTTAGAAAACAAAACAGTTACAAAAGAAAAACTTTTTGAAACTACCGTAGAAAAAAATCAAGACCTTTTTGCTGGTGGAAATAAACGTCAAACTAGTTTTGCCATATCACCTAACGGCAACTATTTTGCAGTTGCTACGGATAATATAAAGAAAAACGTAAACTCTTATACCGTTAGAGTTTTCAATGCTTCAAACTTGCAATTAGTTTATGAAAAAGCATATCAAGAACATGAAGAACGCTTTTATCAGCATAACGATTTATCTATTGATGATAACGCCAATGTTTACACACTTGGTAAATTATATATAAAAGGACGTTCGGAAAAAAAGAAAGGCGAAGCCAATTATCAATTTGTTTTGAATAAATTATCAAAAACTGAAGCCAAAGAACTTACCATTGATTTAGCAGAAGAGCATATTTTATCATTAAACATTTCGACAACGGCCAACGAGCTTCACCTTCTCGGTTTTTATTCAGAAAAAAATATTTTTAGAATTAAAGGTGGTTGTAACTTTATAATTGATACCGATGCTTTATCGGTGAAGTCTAAAAACATTTACAAACTACCAATTGAGGTTTATGAAGACTTATACGGCGAGGATAAAGCAGATAATAAAAAGGATAAAGAACTTTCTAATTTTTATGTAGATTACGTTTTAAAAGACACGAATGGCAACACCTATATTCTGGCTGAAGCGTTTTATATTACTCAAACCTATGTTTCTACTGGTACAGGTGGCGGCTATTTTATAACAACACCTCATTATGATGATATTCTTATTTTAAATTTTGATGCTAATGGCACTTTAAATTGGGGAAGAAGCGTCTTTAAAAAATCTGGATCACCGTCATACAACGCCTTTTTAAAAGGAAACGAATTGCATGTTATCCTAAATTCAGGCAAAAACCTTACTGAGAAAAATGACGGTAGAACAAAAGTTTCAAAGGGTTTATTTGAATCGTCATCACTTTACGATTTCGTGTATTCTGCAAATGGCGAAGTATCCTATAATAAAATCCAGGATAATAGCGGCAACACCTATTACATTCCGTTTTATGGTACGTATCAAAACGATACCTTCATTATGACAAGTGATGGAAAAAAGAAAAAACAGTTTATGATTTTAAAATAGCGTAAAACAAATAAATTAAAAATCCTTACTCATATTTATTAAAATTATATAAAGGTGACAAAAGTCACATAACCAACAAAAAACCCATCGTATATTTGCGATAAGCATTATGAATAGAAGTTTAGAACATATAGAATATAAAAAAGATACTGAGGCATTGGCAAAATTCGCTAAAGCGCTAAGTCATCCAACTCGGGTTGCCATTTTAAAACATCTTGAAAATCAATCCTGTTGTTTTACTGGCGATTTGTTAGATGTATTTCCTTTGGCGCAATCAACAGTTTCTCAGCATCTTAAAGAATTAAAAAACGCGGGACTTATTCAAGGCGAATTAAAACCACCAAAAATAAAATACTGTATAAATCAAGAAAACTGGAAGATTGCGAAATCTTTATTTCAGCAATTTTTTGATTGAAAATAATTAATAATTATGCCGCATGAGCGGATATCAAATACCATTATAATGAGAAAAACAATTAAAATATTAGGAACAGGATGCCCAAAATGTCAAACATTAACAAACTTAGTAACAGATGTGGTTTCAGAAAACAACATTGAAGCAACCATTGAAAAAGTTGAAGATATTATGGAAATCATGAAGTTTAATGTCATGACAACACCAGCATTAGTAATTGATGATGTGATTACAATTAAAGGCCGAATTCCTTCAAAAGAAGAAGTGTTAGCGCTTTTAAACTAATTAATCAAAAATTATGTTTGATTGGATTCAAAACATAGCAGATTGGTTTGTTTATGATATTTTAAAATTAGAACAAGGAGCGCATTTAGCAGAAGCCCTAAACTTCTTCATTTATGACACTACTAAGATTTTAATTTTACTCTTTGTTGTCATTTTTTTTATGGGAATAGTAAACAGTTACTTTCCTATCGACAAGGTTAAAAACTACCTATCAAGGCATAAATTATACGGGTTGGAATACCTTATGGCAAGTCTTTTTGGCGTAGTTACTCCATTTTGTTCTTGTTCGTCAGTTCCGTTGTTTATTGGTTTTGTAAGAGGTGGCATTCCATTAGGGGTTACTTTCGCATTTTTAATAACGTCACCATTGGTTAATGAAGTTGCTATTGGGCTTTTTGTTGGTTTATTCGGACTTAAAACCACCATTATTTACGTGGTTAGCGGTGTTTTATTAGGAACCATTTCAGGCGTTATTCTTCAAAAATTAAAATTAGAAACCTACTTAACACCTTGGGTAAAAGAAGTATTAGAAACGGCCCAAAGAGACCAAGATATTTTTATAGCCGAGAAGCAAACCTTAACACAACGATTACCTGTAATTTGGGATGAAGTACTAAAAATACTTAAAGGTGTTATTCCTTATGTTTTGGTAGGAATCGCTATTGGCGGACTGATGCACGGTTATATTCCTGAAGGATTTTTTGAAAAATATATGGCCAAAGACAATCTGTTTGCAGTACCAATTGCCACCATTTTGGCTGTACCCATGTACTCCAACGCATCAGGAATACTTCCTGTAGCACAAGTTTTAGTGGCAAAAGGAATTCCAATTGGAACCGCCATTGCCTTTATGATGGGCGTTGTAGGTTTGTCGTTACCAGAAGCCATGCTTTTAAAGAAAGTAATGACCTTAAAACTTATAGCCATATTTTTTAGTGTTGTTACGCTGTGTATCATCATTTCAGGATATGTATTCAACATATTATTATAAATTTTAAATCAATAAAAAAATGAGAACAATTAAATTTTTAACAGTCTTAGCCATCGGTTTTGTTTTAACAGCTTGTAACGGACAAAGTAAAAGTAAAGACCATGCATTAGATCAAACTATTTCAAAAATTGAGGTTTTGGATTTCCATTCAACACATCGTTGTATGACTTGCAATGCCATTGAATCCAATACAAAATACACTTTGGATACTTATTTTTCAAATGAATTGAAAGCCAATAAAATCACTTTTCAAGTTATTAATGTTGATGAAGAAGCCAACGAAAAAATGGCAGAAAAATTTGAAGCTTCTGGAACGGCCTTAATTTTAAATGTGATAAAGAACGGAAAAGAAAACAAAATTGATTTAACCGAATTTGCTTTTATGGAAGGAAACAATCAAGACGCTTTTTCAAAAGAACTGAAATCTAAAATTGATGCCCAATTGAACACATTGTAAATGGATTTTTTACAATCTCTTTTAGAGACTTATAACATTCCTATTTTATCGGCCTTTGTACTTGGCTTAATGACTGCCATAAGTCCGTGTCCTTTGGCAACAAACATCACGGCAACGGCTTTTATTTCTAAAAACATTTCTAGTAAACGGAAAGTTTTTTTAAGCGGATTACTTTATTCTTTAGGTAGAGGATTTAGTTACACAGCCATTGGACTCATATTATATTTTGGAGCAAGCAAGTTTCATATTGCAAGGTTTTTTAATCAGAATGGCGAAAAATATTTAGGACCTCTTTTGATTATCATCGGGCTAATCATGCTAAATTTTATCAAGCTGAATTTTTTGGGAAAATCCAATTTTCAAGAAAAACTATCCGATAAATTTAAAGATAAAGGCTTGTTGGGCTCTTTTTTAATTGGTCTTGTTTTCGCTTTAGCATTTTGCCCTTATAGTGGCGCTTTGTTTTTTGGGATGCTAATCCCTATGACTATTACATCGGCAGATGGACTTTATTTGCCCATAATTTTCGCCTTCGGAACCGGATTGCCTGTCATTCTTTTCACCTACTTGCTAGCCTTTACAGCAGGAAAAATTGGTGTGTTTTATAACAGAATTACTAAAATTGAGAAAGTAATGCGAACCGCTGCTGGTGTTGTTTTTATTATTACTGGATTGTATTATGTTTCCATTTTTATGGAGATATTATAAGTTCTGTTTACGCATTCAATTTGTATTTAAAAGTTTAGTGCCGGAGAAAAAACTGAAGGTATGTTGTATGTCAGTCTGAGCGCAGTCGAAGATCTTGAAAACCTTTGTTACAATTGCATTTCGACTGCGCTCAATGTGACATT
>NZ_JBATHX010000172.1:0-1522 GCF_049667265.1 Algibacter sp.
GTCTCGGCATCCTTAATTAATAATGAATCAGAAACATTTAAAAAATTAAATATAATAGGTTTGCTTACGCCGGTATCTAACAGAAATGAAAGTGTTACACCATTAATTTCAACAGGAAAAATAATTAAATTGTTAATTAATTTAAATCTAATTTTATCAGATTGATTTTTATTTTGAATAATAAATTTATCTTGAGAAAAGCTTAATGGCCCTAAACAGAAAAAAAATAATACAATAACAATCCTTTTTGGCATTTCGAAGTAATTAATTCTCCTATCAATTTACAAATCTTAAACTTAACATAATTATTTACTACTACTTTTTAAAAAAACTTTAAGATAATTTTCTCAACTTTGTTGCTTAAATAGTTATAAATGCCAACAATATCTAAAAAAGGTCAGGAAATGCCTGCTTCACCAATTCGAAAACTCGTTCCGTTTGCTGAAGAAGCTGCTGAAAAAGGGAAAAATATTTATTACTTAAACATTGGGCAGCCAGATATTAAAACGCCTGAAATAGCCTTACAAGCTGTTAAAGATAATGATATTGAGATTTTATCTTATTCTAGATCCGAAGGTTCCGACGTCTACAGAAAAAAACTAGCTCAGTATTATAAAAATAACAACATCCATGTTTCGTTTAAAGACATTATAGTGACTTCTGGCGCAAGTGAGGCGTTACTTTTTTTATTTAGTAGCATTATGGATCCAGGTTATGAAGTTATCATTCCAGAACCCTTTTATGCCAATTACCTGGCATTTTCCAGATCTTCAGGAGTTAAGGTTGTTCCTATAATTTGTGATATAAATGATAATTTTGCCCTACCACCTATTGATGATTTCGAAAAACTAATCACGCCTAAAACCAAAGCTATATTAATTTGCAATCCAGGAAATCCAACGGGTTACTTGTATTCAAAAGAAGAAATAGAAAAACTAGCGTCCCTGGCTATTAAACATGATTTGTTTTTAATTGCAGATGAAGTTTATAGAGAATTTGTTTATGATGGGAATAAACATTATTCGATAATGCAAGAAAATGGTATTGAAGAGCACGCTGTAATTATCGATTCCGTATCAAAACGCTATAGCATGTGTGGCGCACGTGTAGGCTGCTTAGTTTCAAAAAACAAACTGGTTATGGAAACCGTGCTTAAATTTGCTCAAGCCAGATTAAGTCCGCCTACATACGCTCAAATAGCTAGTGAAGCTGCACTTGATACACCACAAAGTTATTTTGATGATGTCATTGAAGAATATGTAGGCAGAAGAGACACTTTAATAGCCGAATTAAACAAAATTGAAGGTATTAAAGTTGCAAAACCTAAGGGTGCATTTTATTGTATTGTGGAATTACCCGTAAAAAATACTGATAAATTTGCACAATGGCTGCTTGAAGAATTTGATGTTGATAATGAAACCATAATGGTGGCACCAGCTGATGGATTTTATTCAACTCCTGGCATGGGTTTAAGCCAAATTAGAATTGCTTACGTACTTAACAAACCAAGCCTAATAAAAGC
>NZ_JBATHX010000173.1:0-4747 GCF_049667265.1 Algibacter sp.
TTTTCATATCCTAAATGAGATATTATGATTGTAGGATCTACCAATGAATTAGGAATTTTTAAAAGAAAATTGCCATCGCCGTTAGTTACAGTACTAATATTCGAATCTTCAATAATAATATCTGTAAAAACTAAAGGAGTATTGGTCTCGCTATCAATTACTTTTGCTTCAATTTCTAAATATGTTTCTTCAGATGGATTCTGCGCGTTAATATTTATCGAAAACAAAAAGAGGGCAATGCTTATAATTACGGTTAATTTATATGTCTTTTTCATGGCTTTCAATTTAATAGTGGACTTAAGATACGAAAAAAATGCATTATAATAACTTAGTAATCAGATAGTTTTTGGGATTTAGGAAAAGATTAACATTATTAATTCGACACTATTAAACTACTTTTTTTTCTGTGTTTTAAAATTTAAAAATTCAATAAACAAAGAAAATGCAATGGCAAAGTATAAATAGCCTTTAGGAATGGCGCCAACATCATTTCCAAATAATTTGGTATGCGATAAATGGGCTGCCTCGGTAATTAACATAAATCCAATTAAAATTAAAAATGCCAACCCTAATAATTGAACACTTGGATGAGAATCTATAAATTTTCTAATAGGATTTGCAAAGACAATCATGATTATAATGGAAATTACAACCGCAATAATCATTAATACTAAATTATAGTTGTGGTTAGAATGTAAACCATTTGTCATGCCAACTGCTGTTAGAATGGAATCTATTGAAAATATAAAATCAATAAGGAGAATCTGAACAATAGCATGAGATAAGGTTTTTATCTTTTTTTTATTTAAGTTGTTTTCATCATGATCTGGCATTTCTACTTTTTCATGAATTTCAGAAGTGCTCTTGTATATTAAAAATAATCCACCTACAAATAATATTATGGCTTGCCAACTTATTCCAACATGTAACCAAGATTTTTCGATGGTGTAAAAAGGCTCTTTCAAACCAATTAAAAAACTCACAAAAAACAGCAATATTATGCGCTGGACCATGGCCAATATTAAACCAATATTTGTGGCTTTACCTCGCTGATGTTCTGGTAATTTATTGGCTGCTATAGAAATAAAAACAATATTATCTATCCCTAAAATTATTTCTAAAAAGGTTAATGTTAGCAAAGCCATTATAGCATCGCTCGTAAAAAGAAAGTCTAGCACAGTATGTGAAATTTAGGGTTTAAAATTAGCTAAAAATGTTCAATAAATTAATTTTGATATTAACTAAATTTTTGGATTTCAAAAATTTGAATAACTGTATATTTACATGATTATTAATTAAGGCATGAAGCAAAATTATTTAGCATTTCGTAAAACAGGATATTTTTCATCTCTAATTTGTGATTATTTAGATGAAAAAGCCGAATTAAATCCATTTTACAATCGTTTTCCAATGCTTGAGAATTTCAAACAACAAATTGAACAGAAAGGAAACACCTTCCCTTTAGAAAATAGAAATGTATTAGTTTCAGTTTTAAAAAAGCAATATCAAAATATTGAAGCTTCTCCATTAACAAAAAAGCATATTGAGAGTTTATTTTCTGAAAATACATTTACAATCACAACTGGTCATCAACTTAATTTATTTACTGGGCCTCTTTATTTTCTGTATAAAATAGTATCTGCAATCAATCTTTCAAAAGCCCTAAAAGCTAAATATCCAAAACAAGATTTTGTACCCTTATATTGGATGGCTACTGAAGATCATGATTTTGATGAAATTAATTATTTCAATTTTAAAGGGAAGAAATTTCAATGGAATAAAGAGGTAAGTGGCGCTGTAGGAGAGCTTTCAACTGTAGGTTTAAATGACGTTTTAGACCTGTTTTCTAAAGATTTAGGAACTACTGAAAATGCTAAGCAATTAATAATGCTTTTCACAAACGCCTATTTAAATCATGATAATCTTGCTGATGCTACTAGGTATTTAGCAAACGAATTATTTAAAGATTATGGACTAGTAATTATAGATGCCAATGATTCAGATTTAAAGGAATTATTTACACGTTATTTAAAATCAGAATTATTAAATCAAGCATCTTTTGGAGCCGTTTCTAAAACGAACGACCAATTATCTCAGATTTCTGAAGACTATAAAATACAAGTCAACCCAAGAGAAATAAATCTTTTCTATTTAAAAGAAAACTTACGAGAACGGATTGTTTTTGAAGATTTTAATTATATAGTTTTAAACACAGATATACTTTGGAATAAGGATGAGATTTTAAAAGAGCTTTCAGATAATCCAGAGAGATTCTCTCCCAATGTTATTATGCGACCGTTATATCAGGAAGTTATTTTGCCTAATCTATGCTATATTGGCGGCGGTGGCGAGTTGGCTTATTGGATGCAATTAAATGATTATTTTGAGGACTTAGAAGTGCCATTTCCTGTTTTGTTATTAAGAAATTCGGTTTTAATTCAAACTGAAAAGCAATTAGAAAAGCTTCAGAAATTAAATATTTCAATAGAAGAAATGTTTTTAGGTAAAGATTCACTAATCAATAGAAAAGTTAGAGAAATATCAAACCTCGATATTGATTTTTCCACTCAAAAGAAACATTTAACAAAGCAGTTTGAGGCATTGTATAAGCTTGCTGAACAAACTGATAAATCCTTCTTGGGAGCTGTTAAAGCACAGGAAATTAAGCAGTTAAAAGGGTTGGATAATCTTGAAAAACGACTGCTTAAAGCTCAAAAAAAGAAACTATCTAATGAGGTGGAAAGGATGATAGCTATTAAAAATGAGTTATTCCCAAACGGTAGTTTACAGGAACGAAACGCTAATTTTTCTGAGTTTTATTTGGAATATGGTAAGCAATTAGTTCCTATCCTTATTGAAAACCTAGAACCTTTAAATAATTCATTTTCAATCATAACCATTTAAATGCATAAAATAGATATTGATTTAGTCGAAATGACCATGGATGTGATGAAGTACGCTATAGATAGACTTTCATCAACAGAACAAAAAATTGGTAAGCCCAAAAAGGAAGAAGATCTTAAAGCTTTGGTTGGAGAAACCATTACAGAAAAAGGAATAGGTGGAGAGCGAGCGTTTAAGTTATGGAAAAAGCATTTAGCCAAATGTAATGTGCCAATTGATCACCCAAGACATTTAGCTTTTGTTCCTGCCTCGCCAACAAGAGCCGCGGTTATGTTCGATTTAGTTACTTCGGCATCTAGTATTCACGGCGCTTATTGGATGGAGGGAGCAGGCGGTATTTTTTGCGAAAATGAAGCTATGAGATGGATTGTGTCTTTAACAGGGTTACCTAAAGGCTCATTTGGAGTGTTTACAAGCGGCGGTACAGCAGCCAATCTATCTGCTATTGTTACTGCTAGAGAATATTGGCGAACGTTAAACGATCAAAATAGCTTACAAAAAGGGCTTATTATTACTTCAATAGGTGCACATTCTTCAATTAAATCTATGGCTAAAGTGGCTGATATAGATGTCCTTTTGGTAGATACTGAAGATAAATTAGAAAAAAAGGCATTGCAAACTACCATTAACAATTTGCCCATACAACAAAGGCAACGTTTATTTGCTATCGTGGCTACTGGCGGAACAACGAATGCTGGTATTGTTGATGATTTAGAAGGCATAGCAAGTATTTGTAAAAAAGAAAATTTGTGGTTTCATGTAGATGCAGCATATGGAGGAGGGGCTTTGGTAGCAGATTCTGTACGTCATTTATTTAATGGTATCGAGCAAGCTGATAGTATTACTATAGATCCACACAAATGGATGTTTTCGCCTTATGATTGTGGTGCTATTATTTATAAAAATCCAGAATTAGCAAAACAAGCACATTCGCAAGAAGGATCGTATTTAGATATTTTTAAAGATGAAGGCGCACATGGTTTTAATCCTACCGATTACCAAATACAACTTACGCGCCGCGTTCGCGGGTTACCATTATGGTTTTCATTAGCAACTCATGGAACAGATAGATATAAGGAAGCTGTAGAAAGAGGCATAGAATTAGCTCAAATTGCGGGAAGAATTATTGAAAAAAAACCTTATTTGGAATTGGTAAGAGCGCCAAGTTTATCTTGTGTTTTATATAGAAGAAAGGGATGGAAACCTGAAGATTACACGCATTGGACCTTCGAAAATCACGACAAAGGTTTTGCTTTGGTAACTCCTACAAAATGGAAAAATGGCGATGTTTATGAAACCGTATCTCGCTTTTGTTTTATTAATCCAGATACCACAGAAAAGGATATAGAAATGATATTGGATTCTATGGTGTAAAAAATGTTAATAAAAGAGTAAACAGTAATTCGTCATTTTAAAATCAATTCCTATTTTTGCGCATGCAACATGATAAGGTATTAATATTAGACTTCGGATCGCAATACACCCAACTTATTGCCCGTAGAGTTAGAGAACTCAACATTTATTCCGAAATACATCCATTCAATAAAATTCCAACAAACATAGAAGAATACAAAGCTGTTATTCTTTCTGGTAGTCCAAATTCTGTAAGAGGAGAAGCTGCGCTGCATCCAGATTTATCAGATATTAGAGGAAAAAAACCAATGCTTGCTGTTTGTTATGGCGCGCAATATTTAGCTCACTTTTCGGGTGGGGAAGTAGCACCGTCAAATACCAGAGAGTACGGTCGTGCTAATTTATCATTTATTCAAAAAGGTGAGCCGTTTTTTTCAAATATTCATGAGGGTAGCCAGGTTTGGATGAGTCATAGTGATACCATAAAAGC
>NZ_JBATHX010000174.1:0-11774 GCF_049667265.1 Algibacter sp.
GCTTTATTAGCCGCAATACAGGTCATTGATTTTCCTATCGAAATGGCCGTATTAGGCATTATCCTAATTATTTTTTTATCAACCCCTAAAATCCTTTCAATCCTAGCCGTATCAACACCTGCCGCAACCGACATCACAATATGATTATCAGTAATTTTAGATTTCACACTTTCCAAAACCGCATCAATATGTTTTGGTTGCAAAGCAAAAAGCACAATATCTGAATTCTCAACAGCCAACTCGTTATCGCTTGTAATGAAAACATTTTTTACACTTTCAAAACTATTAACAGCCTTCGTATTTCTATCGCTTAAATACAACTGTGTAAACGACTCATTCTTAATAAGTCCTTTTGCAATCGAACTTCCTAAATTTCCTGTTCCAATTATGGCTATTTTCATAACTAATTTTTTAAATATTTTTATTTCTGCGTTACCACAAGGGTCGGGCTTTCCGCTATATCTTTTTCTCGTGCCTCAAAAAAGGATGCCGCTACAATCCCTAACGCGGGCATACTTGCTGTTTTTTTCCAGACTAAAAGTAAGTTGCTTTCAACCCTAAGCCAGTTGTTTCTTCTAAACCAAACATCAAGTTCATGTTCTGAACTGCCTGACCAGAAGCACCTTTCAATAAGTTATCAATCGTACTGGTAATTAATAATTTACCCTTGTGTTTATGTAAATGTACCAAACAATTATTAGTATTCACTACTTGTTTCATATGTAAAAATTCGTCCGAAACAAAAGTGAATTTAGCATCTTTATAAAATGCTTTATAGATCGACTTTGCTTCTTCAACCGTGCCTTCAAAATCTGTATAAATGGTAGCAAAAATACCTCTCGAAAAATTACCTCTATTTGGCATAAAAATAATTTCAGAAGCAAAATTATTTTGTAGCTGAATTACAGTTTGATTAATTTCTCCTAAATGCTGATGTGTAAACGGTTTATAATACGAAAAGTTATTATCTCTCCAGGTATAATGGGTGGTTTCAGACAATGATGTTCCTGCTCCAGTGGCGCCTGTAACCGCATTAATATGCACATCCTTTTTCAACAAACCTTTATCTGCTAATGGCAATAATCCTAATTGAATAGCTGTTGCAAAACATCCAGGATTAGCAATATATTTAGCCTTTTTAATAGCTTCTCTCTGTAATTCTGGCAAACCATAAACAAACGTTTTACCTTTAAAAACCTTGTCAGCTTCCAATCTAAAATCGTTTCCTAAATCGATAATCTTCGTATTATCTGAAAACGTGTTGGCAGATAAAAACTTAACCGAATTACCATGGCCTAAACATAAAAACAACACATCCACATCAGGATTCACGGTATCTGTAAATTCCAAATCTAAAGTCCCAACTAAATCTTGGTGCACTTTACTAATCTTGTTTCCCGCGTTTGATGTGCTGAAAACAAAATTAATTCCTGCATTAGGATGATGGATAAGTAATCTAATTAATTCTCCAGCCGTATATCCTGCTCCGCCAATAATTCCAACTTGTATCATTTTATTTCGAATTTACCTGTTGATATATTTTGTTCTGATTTCCAAGAATTTTAATAAATCCTTTAGCATCATCGGCAGTCCAAGCTTTATTTTCTTCACCATAACTTCCAAACTTAGCGCTCATTAAATCATGCTTTGAAACTATACCATCTAACGAGAAGTGATAAGGTTTTAACGTAACAGTTACATCACCACTTACCATCTCTTGACTACTTTGTAAAAAGGCCTCAATATTTCGCATAACAGGATCTAAATATTGCCCTTCGTGCAAATGCATGCCGTAAAAACTAGACAAATATTCTTTGTGTTGTAATTGCCATTTTGTTAATGTATGCTTCTCTAATAAGTGATGTGCTTTAATGGTAATTAAAGCGGCGGCGGCTTCAAAACCAACACGTCCTTTAATTCCAACAATGGTATCACCAACATGAATATCTCTACCAATAGCATAAGGTGAAGCCAAATTGTTTAAAACTTCAATATTTATTTCTGGATCATTTTCTATACCGTTTACAGCAACTAATTCGCCCTCTAAAAAAGTTAATTTCACTTTTTCATCTTCGGCATGTTTTAATTGCGAAGGGTAAGCTTCATTTGGTAATGGTTTATCTGAAGTTAAAGTTTCAACACCACCAACACTTGTTCCCCAAAGTCCTTTATTTACAGAATATTTTGACTTTTCCCAAGACATATCAATGCCGTTTACTTTCAGGTAATCAATCTCCTGCTGCCTTGTTAATTTTTCATCTCTAATAGGCGTAATAATTTTAATATTTGGTGCCAAAGTTTGAAAAATCATATCAAATCGCACTTGGTCATTTCCTGCACCAGTACTACCATGAGCTATATATTCTGCATTAATACTTTTAGCATATTCTACAATTTCAATAGCTTGAATAATACGCTCGGCACTTACTGATAATGGGTAAGAATTATTTTTTAACACGTTTCCGAAAATTAAATACTTTACTACTTTTTGGTAAAAAGTGGCAACTGCATCTATATTCTTATATGTTGAAACTCCCATTTTATAGGCGTTACTTTCAATATGACTAATTTCCCTTTTGGTAAATCCACCTGTATTTACACTTACTGCATGCACATCATATTCTTTTGATAAACTTACAGCGCAATACGATGTATCTAATCCGCCACTATAAGCTATAACTAATTTTTTCATTGAATTATGTTTTTCTATTTCCGCAAATGCGGTAAATTATTTTTTTTCTTTTTTAAGGAATAACGCTTCTTTTATACTTTTTAATCTTTGAAATGTTTTATCCTTTACTTTCTTTATATCACCTTTTTTAGCATTCGGATCATATAACATGCCCGTACATAAACACATTTTTCGATTAGTACGAGTTAAAACATCATAGTTTTTACAAGTTTGGCAACCATCCCAAAAGGTTTGATCGTCGGTTAATTCTGAAAAAACAACAGGCTTGTAACCTAAATCGCTATTCATTTTCATAACTGCAGAACCCGTGGTAATACTAAATATTTTTGCATCTGGGAATTTTTTTCTAGAATGTTCAAAAACCTTATGCTTAATTTTTTTTGCTAGTCCAACACCTCTGTAATCTGGGTGTACAATAAGTCCAGAATTAGCAACAAATTTACCATGACCCCATTTTTCGATATAACAAAACCCTGCAAATTTATCACCATCTAATGCAATAACGGCATTTCCGTTTTCCATTTTGGTAGCAATATACTCTGGCGTACGTCTGGCAATACCAGTACCTCTAACGGCAGCAGATTCAGCAATGGTTTCACAGATTAATTCTGCGTATTTAATATGTGATTTATCGGCTATTACAACCTTCATTTCCTTTATGTTTTTTTGATGTCAATTATTCTAATTTTTCCTAAAAGCAGAACTGGACTCACCTAGTTCAATAAATTATTGCATACCCTTACGGGCGACGAGGAAATCTACGACGCATAATAGAAGCTTGGTTAATAATTAAATTAACTTGATTTTGAAATGCAATGAATAAAATTTTGGACACTATGAAAAAATTAAAATTACGTACTAGATTTGCTTTAAATGAAGATTAAAAGCGGCGGCGGGGGTTGCTTGCTGGCAACCTGCGGAACACGTAACGTATTTTATTTATATTTTCCATAATGTAAAACTAATATTTTTTTTTAAAAAAGCCGTATTTACTATATACTATTTGGTAAAAATTATTAATATCTCGCTTTTTATATAGTTTTACTTTAAATAATTCAAATTCAAACTTTTAATACGTGATTTTTTTAATATTAAACTTAAGATTTGAATATATTAAAAAGACGATTCAAAAGAATCGTCTTTTTAAATTTATGTGGATTGAATTTCGACTTTAAAATAAACAAATATCAAATCCTATAAAATATAGTCTGTACTTATAAAATTAGACGTTTTCTTTTCTAATAATTCATTCAAAATAGCATTATTGTAGGCATTGTCTTTTGAAGCAACAAAAGTCCTAATTGAAAATGAACGCAAGGCATCATGTACACTCAAAGTTCCATAGGCTGAATCTTTCCTTCCTGTAAACGGATACACATCTGGACCACGCTGACAAGAACTATTTAGATTCACTCGGCAAACTAGGTTTACTAAGGTGTCAATTAGCGGAGATAATGTTGTAACATTCTGACCAAACAAACTAACTTGCTGACCGTAATTCGATTCGGCCATATCATCTAGTGGCTCTTCAATATCTGAAAAAGAAACAACAGGCACAACAGGTCCAAATTGTTCTTCTTTAAAAACACGCATATCTTTAGTTACTGGATATAAAACAGCCGGAAATATGAAATTTTCAGACGTTTCTCCACCTTTTTTATTAATAACTTTTGCCCCTTTATCTTTGGCATCATCAATTAATTCTTGAATAAAAGCTGGTTTTTCAGTTTCAGGAAGCGGTGTTAATTTTGCTCCAGATTCCCATGGGTTTCCAACCTTAAGCTGGTCTACTTTAAAAGCAAATCGTCTGTTAAATTCCTCAACCACAGATTCATGAACATATATTACTTTTAATGCTGTACAACGTTGTCCGTTAAACGACAAACTACCTGCAATACATTCTTCAACTGCTAAATCTAAATCGGCATCTGGTAAAACAATGGCTGGATTTTTAGCTTCTAAACCTAAAACCATTCTTAGCCTGTTTCCTTTTGGATGCTGAGCTTGCAAGGCATTCGCAGATTTACTGTTACCAATCAATGCTAAGATATCAATTTTTCCTGATTGCATAATTGGAGTTGCCAAAACACGACCACGACCATAAACAATATTTACCACGCCTTCAGGAAAACTACTTTGAAAAGCTTCCAATAATGGAGAAATTAATAAAACCCCTAGCTTTGCTGGTTTAAAAATAACGGGATTACCCATTATTAATGCCGGAATAAGTAGCGTAAACGTTTCGTTAAGTGGATAATTATAAGGACCTAAACAAAGAACTACTCCTAAAGGGCCACGACGAATATGTGCATAAACGCCAGAGTTTTTTTCAAACTTAGCCGAGTCTCTATCTATTTGCTTATAGGCCTCAATAGTATCATAAATGTAATCGACCGTCCTATCAAATTCCTTTTCAGAATCGGGGAGGTTTTTGCCAATTTCCCACATCAGTAATTTTACGACTTCTTCACGTTTGGTTTTCATTTCTTCTACAAAACTTTCCATACATGCTATTCTATCAGCAACTTTCATTGTTGGCCACAGACCTTTTCCGTTATCGTAAGCTTTAGTTGCTGATTCAAGAACTTCTAAAGCTTCTTTTTCGCCTAACTGAGGAATCGTTCCTAAAAGTGTTGGTTGATAGTCTTTGGTTGATGAAATAGTAGAATAAACTTCAGCTGTTTCACCTTCCCAATGTTTTAATTCACCATTAGATAAATAGGTTGTTTGATGTAAAAGTGATTTTATTTTATAAGCTTCTGGAATTTCTGCAAAAGGAAGTTTCATATTTCTGAATTTACTGAAGTCTAAATCCTGTTAGGGTTTTTAACTTTTTAGATTAATTTCTTTAAATCAAATTAAACGAAAATTACACTTAATGACGTCCTGAAATTCAAATATATAACAAAAATGGAACGCAAACGATTTCGCGATTTTCAAGTTTAATTTAGTATAAAATTAAAAAAATTACACTAAAAATTGAAACAAATCTGGCTTATCATTCAGGTAATCGCCAAAAAAATTGTGTTGTTTCATTTTTGAAATTAAAGGTTCTAAATCTGAAGCAGATTTTAACTGAACACCAACAACTGCCGAACCATTTTCTCTATTGGTTTTTTTAGCATATTGAAAATAAGTGATGTCGTCATTTTCTCCTAAAATATCCACCACAAACTCTTTTAACGCACCAGCTCGTTGCGGAAAATTTATAATAAAATAATGTTTCAAGTTTGCATATAATAAAGCGCGTTCTTTAATTTCTGGTGTTCTGGTAATATCATTATTACTTCCACTTACCACACAAACTACATTTTTTCCTTTAATGTCTTTGGCATAAAAATCTAAAGCCGAAATACTCAATGCCCCTGCAGGTTCTACAACAATAGCATCCTTGTTATAAAGCTCTAAAATAGTTTCGCACACTTTTCCTTCGGGAACTAAAATGATATCGTCTAAATTTTCTTTACAAATTGCAAAATTTAAATCGCCAACACGTTTTACGGCGGCACCATCAATAAATTTATCAATTGTTTCTAGCTCTGTATTTTTATTATTTGCAATTGATGTTTTCATAGAAGGCGCACCCTTAGGCTCCACACCAATAATTTTTGTGTTTGGAGATAACGCTTTAAACACCGTTGACAAACCCGATGCTAATCCACCTCCACCAATAGCTATAAACACATAATCGATAGGGATTTCAGATTGTTCTAAAATTTCTAATCCAATAGTAGCTTGCCCTTCTATAACTTTTTGGTCGTTAAAAGGATGGATAAATGTTTTTTCTAAATCTTCACATTCCAACATGGCTGCATGATAGGCATCATCATAGGTATCGCCAACAAGTTTAATTTCTATAAAATCTTCACCAAACATTTTAACCTGTTCCACTTTCTGATTTGGAGTTGGTGCAGGCATAAAAATGGTACCATGAATTTTTAATAATTTACAAGATAAAGCGACGCCCTGAGCATGATTACCAGCACTTGCGCATACCACGCCATTTTTAGATTGTTCTGACGATAGCGAGCTAATTTTATTATAAGCCCCTCTAATTTTATAGGAACGCACTTGTTGTAAATCTTCTCGTTTCAACCAAATATTGGCGTCAAATTGTTTTGAAATCCTTAAACTCTGATTTAAAGGCGTTACTGAAGATACTTTTTTAATAGTTTCAGCTGCAGCTTTCACGCTGTCTATACTAGGAAAATAGATTTGTTTCTCCTGACTCATCTTTATTCATTAGATTTTAACTTCTATGCAAGTTACAATTTGTGGAAATAAAAAACCTGCCTAAAATGATAACATCCGACAGGTTTTCTAAAATATAGTTTAGTTTAGTTGTGCTCTTTGCTATACTATTGGCTTCATTGCCTTCATAGATCCTCTTAAAAACGTTCCTACTTTTTCAACAGGATGGTTTCTTAAAGCGGCATTAACTTCAATAAGTTTGGCGTTATCAACACCTTTACCGTTATCTTTTGCATAAGGCTTTCCGATAACATCCGTTTTGATGTTTTTCATGAAATCTTTTAATAATGGCTTACATGCATGATCAAATAAGTAACATCCGTACTCAGCAGTATCAGAAATCACAGAATTCATTTCATATAATTTACGTCTTGCAATCGTGTTTGCAATAAGTGGTGTTTCATGTAAAGATTCGTAGTATGCAGACGCATCAATAATTCCAGAATCTACCATAGCTTCAAAAGCCAATTCAACACCAGCTCTTACCATCGCTACCATTAACACACCATTATCATAATATTCTTGCTCTGAAATTTCAACATTTCCAGCAGGTGTTTTTTCAAATGCAGTTTCAGCAGTTGCAGCTCTCCAACCTAATAAATCCTTATCATCGTTAGCCCAATCTGCCATCATTCCAGCAGAAAAACGTCCTTCAATAATATCATCCATATGCTTTTGGAATAATGGACGCATAATATCTTTTAACTCTTCTGATAATTCAAAAGCTTTAATTTTTGCTGGGTTTGAAAGTCTGTCCATCATATTAGTTACACCACCATATTTAAGACCTTCTGTTACAGTTTCCCAACCGTATTGAATTAATTTTGAAGCATAACCTTTATCAATACCTTCTTCAACCATTTTGTTAAAACAAAGGATAGAACCTGTTTGTAACAACCCACAAAGAATCGTTTGCTCGCCCATTAAATCAGACTTTACCTCAGCAATAAAAGACGATGCTAACACTCCTGCTTTATCACCACCTGTAGCTACAGCATAAGCTTTTGCTTGCGCCCAACCTTTTCCTTCAGGATCGTTTTCTTCGTGTACCGCTATTAATGTTGGCACACCAAAACCACGCTTATATTCTTCACGAACCTCAGAACCTGGAGACTTAGGAGCCACCATAATTACAGTAAGATCTTTACGAATTTGCATCCCTTCTTCAACAATATTAAAACCATGAGAATACGATAATGTCGCACCTTTTTTCATTAAAGGCATAACCGCATTTACGGCATTTGTATGTTGCTTATCTGGTGTTAAGTTTAATACTAAATCGGCAGTTGGAATTAACTCTTTGTAATTCCCAACTTTAAATCCGTTTTCTGATGCATTTAAAAAAGATTGACGCTTTTCTGAAATAGCAGCATCACGCAAGGCATAAGAAATATCTAAACCAGAATCTCTCATGTTTAACCCTTGGTTTAATCCTTGAGCACCACACCCAACGATTACAATTTTCTTTCCTTTTAATGCAGATACGCCATCTGTAAATTCTGAAGCATCCATAAATCGACATTTCGATAATTGATTCAATTTATCTCTTAGCGATAATGTGTTAAAATAATTTCCCATTTTATATTTAATTGTTTTATTATTGGTTATCGAATGCTATTAGCAATTCGGATATTTTCATTTCATCTTTTGTAACTGCAATACGCCCAGAACGCACAAATTGCATGATACCAAAAACATTTAAATCGCGTCTTAAAGACTCAATTTCGTTTCTTCTGCCAGATTTTTCAAGCACAAAAAACTCCTTGTTTACAGTCACAATTCTAGCGTAACTTTCTTTAATGATATTCTGAATTTGAGGTTCATTAAAAAGCAATTCAGATTTAATTTTGAACATACAAGACTCCGTAAAAATAGTTTCATCTTCGGTATGATAATACGCCCTAATGGCTTCAACCTGTTTTTCAATTTGCCTAACAAGTTTATTCGCTGTGTCTTCGCAAATGTTAACTACAATTACAAAACGATTGACACCATCAATTTCAGATTGCGATGTTGTTAAACTTTCAATATTAATATGTCTACGCTGAAAAATAGCTGAAATACGATTCAATAAACCGATATTATTTTCGGTGTATACTGATATTGTGAATGATTTTATGTCTGCTTTCATTTTACAAAAGATAATAGAGAAAAGATGTTAGAAAAAAGACGGTTTATGGTCTACTTTTTATTTCTGTCTTACATCAATAAGCATCTTTACTCTCTGTTCTATTTTCTTTATTCTATTTTATTTATTCTTAACTTAAACGTACATCTGAAACTGATGCCCCAGAAGGAATCATCGGGAACACGTTATCTTCTTTCTCCACCATTACCTCTAAGAAATAAGACTCTTTCGATGCCATCATTTCTTTTACAGCCGCTGCCAATTCTTCACGTTTTGTTACTTTCTTAGCTTTAATGTAATAACCTTCTGCAATGGCTACAAAGTTAGGATTTGTCATTTCGGTTGATGCATAACGCTTATCGAAAAACAACTGTTGCCATTGACGTACCATACCCAAAAACTCGTTATTTAAAACCACAATTTTTACAGCCGCTTTTTGCTGAAAAATAGTTCCTAATTCTTGAATATTCATTTGATAACCACCATCACCAATAATAGCTACAACCTCACGATCTGGCGCTGCCATTTTAGCACCAATAGCTGCAGGAAGTGCAAATCCCATAGTTCCTAAACCACCAGAAGTAATATTACTTTTAGTTTGATTAAACTCAGCATAACGACAAGCAATCATTTGATGCTGTCCTACATCTGAAACAATGGCTGCTTGACCCTTACTTTCAATATTTATTTGATTTAAAACCTCGCCCATAGTCAACCCTTCTTTTGTTGGATGGAGGTCGCCCTTTATAACTTTTTCGAACTCAATAGCATATAAATCTTTAAATTCTTTTAACCACGACTCGTGCGAATTTTTATTTAAAGCTTTTGAAAGCATGGCTAAACTTTCTTTCGAATCGCCTAAAACAGCCACATCAACTTTAACGTTTTTGTTAATTTCTGCTGGATCAATATCAAAATGAATAATTTTAGCCTGTTTTGCATAAGCATCCAAACGTCCCGTTACACGGTCGTCAAAACGCATACCAATAGCAATTAGCACATCACATTCATTAGTTAGTTTATTAGGCGCATAATTACCATGCATGCCAACCATACCAATATTTAAAGGGTGTGATGTTGGTAATGCAGAAGCACCAAGAATTGTCCAAGCAGATGGAATTCCTGCTTTTTCAACAACCGTTTTAAGCTCTCCTTCGGCTTGACCTAAAATAACACCTTGCCCCCAAACAATCATTGGTTTTTTAGCGTTATTTATCAATTCCGCGGCAGCGTTAACAGTCTCTTGACTTGTTTTAGGTACTGGTTTATAACTTCTTATTCCTGTGCATTTTTTGTATAGAAAATCTAACTCAGCAACCTGAGCATCTTTAGTAATATCAACTAAAACAGGTCCTGGCCTACCGCTTTTAGCAATATAAAAAGCTTTTGCAATAGCACCTGGAATATCTTCAGCTTTAGTAACCTGGCAGTTCCATTTAGTAACTGGTGTAGAAATACCAACTATATCGGTTTCTTGAAACGCATCGCTTCCCAATAAATGAGAAAATACTTGACCAGTAATACATACTAACGGTGTCGAATCGATCTGCGCATCTGCAATTCCTGTTATTAAATTGGTTGCTCCTGGTCCAGAAGTTGCCATAGCGACACCCACTTTTCCAGAGATACGAGCGTACCCTTGAGCTGCATGCGCAGCACCTTGTTCGTGACGTGTTAATACATGATGAATTCTATCTTGATATTTATATAATTCGTCATAAACAGGCATGATCGCTCCTCCAGGATATCCATAAAGAATATCAACGCCTTCGGCAATTAAACTTCTTACAACAGCCTCGCTTCCTGATATACGTTCTGTTTTTTCTGCCACTTCTTGTGTTTTATTTGCGGTTTGTGTTTTCATAGTCTCAACCTTAATTGATGAGATTCCTGCCTGCGCAGGAATGACAATTACTTTTATTTATTACAAATCAGTTACACAGCCTTTTGATGCTGATGCTACTGTTTTCGCATATTTATATAATATTCCTTTTTTGTGTTTTAATGCTGGGGCAACCCATTTTGCTTTTCTTTCTGCTAATTCTTCATCAGAAAGTAAAACATTAATAGAGTTATCTTCAGCGCTAATTTTAATTTTATCGCCAGTTTTTAATAAACCAATATTTCCACCTGATTGTGCTTCAGGCGTAATGTGCCCCACTACAAAACCATGCGTTCCACCAGAAAAACGTCCGTCTGTAATTAATGCAACAGACTTCCCTAAACCAGCACCCATAATTAATGAGGTTGGTTTTAACATTTCTGGCATGCCTGGACCACCTTTTGGACCAACATAACGAATGACGACTACATCACCTCTTTCTACTTCACCATTTGAAATTCCTGTATTAGCAGCTTGTTCGCCATCATAAACCACAGCTTTTCCTTCAAACAATAAGCCTTCATTTCCAGATATTTTTGCAACAGCACCTTCAGTTGCTAAGTTTCCGTAAAGAATTTGCAAGTTCCCTGAAGATTTCAATGCTTTGTCTTTTGGATAAATTACATCTTGATCATTTTCAAAAGAAAGTGGCTCAACATCAGCTAAATTTTCAGCTAAAGTTTTTCCTGTTACTGTTAAACAATCGCCATGTAAGTAACCATTATCTAATAAGTATTTCATAACTGCTGGTGTTCCACCAACGCCATGAACATCTTCCATTAAGTATTTTCCAGATGGTTTTAAATCTGCTATTAAAGGTG
>NZ_JBATHX010000175.1:0-2140 GCF_049667265.1 Algibacter sp.
CCTTTAAGTAAATCTAAATGTTGGAGACTAGTTGAAATAATTGAAAGAGCGAAATAATTATGTTACAGCAAGAATCAAGATTAAAAGTAGCAGATAACACTGGAGCCAAGGAGGTTTTAACTATCCGTGTTCTAGGTGGTACTAAAAGAAGATACGCTTCTGTAGGAGACAAAATTGTTGTTTCAGTTAAAGACGCAACACCTAATGGAAACATTAAAAAAGGTGCTGTTTCTACTGCAGTAGTTGTACGTACTAAAAAAGAAGTAAGAAGACCAGACGGATCTTATATAAGATTTGATGATAACGCTTGTGTTTTATTAAACCCAACGGGTGAGATGAGAGGAACTCGTGTTTTTGGTCCTGTTGCTAGAGAGCTTCGTGATAAACAATTCATGAAGATTGTATCATTAGCGCCAGAGGTGCTTTAATACATAATAAGTAAGATGACAAAGCTTAAAATAAAAACTGGAGATACTGTAAAAGTAATTGCTGGAGATCATAAAGGATCTGAAGGTAAAGTACAAAAGGTATTAATAGAAAAGAACAAAGCGATTGTTGAGGGAGTGAATATGGTTAAGAAACATACTAAACCAAGTGCACAGAATCCTCAAGGCGGAATCGTAGAGAAAGAAGCAGCTATTCATATTTCTAACTTATCATTGTTAACTTCAAAAGGAGAAACAACTAGAGTTGGTTATAGAGTAGAAGGCGATAAAAAAGTAAGATTTTCAACAAAATCTAATGAAGTAATATAGTTATGGCATATTCACCAAGACTTAAAGAAGAGTATAAAAGCAAAGTAATTGCAACTCTTACCGAAGAATTTGGATATAGTAATGTAATGCAAGTTCCTAAACTTACTAAGATAGTTATATCTAAAGGTGTTGGAGCAGCAGTTGCAGATAAAAAGTTAATCGACTACGCGTTAGAAGAAATAACTACTATATCAGGACAAAAAGCAATAGCTACTTTATCAAAAAAGGATGTTGCAACATTTAAATTACGTAAAGGAATGCCAATTGGTGTTAAAGTAACTTTGCGTGGCGAAAAAATGTATGAGTTTTTAGATCGTTTAGTAACTTCTGCACTTCCACGTGTGAGAGACTTTAACGGTATTAGAGCTACAGGATTTGATGGTAGAGGTAACTACAATTTAGGAGTTACTGAACAAATTATATTCCCAGAAATAAACATTGATAAAGTCAATAAAATCTCTGGTATGGATATTACATTTGTAACTACAGCAGATACTGATAAAGAAGCAAAATCATTATTAACCGAATTAGGGTTACCTTTTCAAAAGAACTAAGATATGGCTAAAGAATCAATGAAAGCCCGTGAGGTGAAAAGAGCAAAAACAGTAGCTAAATATGCTGAAAAACGTAAAGCTTTAAAAGAAGCTGGAGATTACGAAGCATTACAAAAGTTACCTAAAAATGCTTCTCCAGTTCGTATGCATAATAGATGTAAATTAACCGGAAGACCAAAAGGATATATGAGAACTTTTGGAGTTTCTCGTGTTACATTCAGAGAAATGGCCAATCAAGGTCTAATCCCTGGAGTAAGAAAAGCTAGTTGGTAATATTATTTAAATAATCAGGTTTAAGGTTCGAAATAGTTCGAAAACCAAGACCACAAAATCAATTCATTATGTACTCAGATCCAATTGCGGATTTTTTGACAAGAATTAGAAACGCAGTACGTGCTAACCACAGAGTGGTTGAGATTCCTGCTTCTAATCTTAAAAAAGACATTACTAAAATATTATTCGAACAAGGATATATTTTAAGTTACAAATTTGATGACTCGTCCGTACAAGGCACTATTAAAATAGCCCTTAAGTACAACAAGGAAACAAAAGAACCAGTAATTAAAAAACTTCAAAGAATTAGTACACCAGGTTTACGTAAGTATGCAGGTGCTAATGATTTACCACGTATCTTAAACGGTTTAGGTATTGCTATTGTTTCAACTTCTCACGGAGTGATGACTGGTAAACAAGCCAAAAGAGATAATGTTGGTGGAGAAGTTTTATGTTACGTATACTAATTTAAAGCCAGAAAGAAATGTCAAGAATAGGAAATAATCCAGTAGCCATTCCAGAAGGTGTAACAGTAGATGTTAAAGATAACGTTGTAAC
>NZ_JBATHX010000176.1:0-13665 GCF_049667265.1 Algibacter sp.
TCGGCAACTAGAAGAAGGCGCCCACGAAATTAAATTTTTCGGAAAATACTATCCTGTAAAAGCTACAATCAAAAAAATTGAAAGTTTATCAGCTCATGCAGATCAAAATGATTTATTGAATTGGATGGGTGGAATAAAAAATATTCCAGAGCGCGTGTTTTTAATTCATGGAGAACCTGCAGCTCAGGATGCATTTCGTGTAAAAATAAAAGACACTTTTAACTGGAATGTTACAATTCCTAAACTTTCAAATGTAGAAGAATTAAACATATAAATTTTAAAAAATATTAGCCATGGAAACACCACAAGTTTATAAAAATTTTAATGAAGATAAGACCATTGAAGAATTTGAATATAATATTTCGAATGACATAAGAAATCTTGAAAATTTTAAATTCGAACTGAATTTTTTTAAAATGCTATTAGATAAACCTATTTTCAAACCTCATGCCATGAATATATTTGAAAAGCTACAAGAGTTTAAAAATGAAATAAGTGTTTTAAACAAAAGTAATTCAAGTTTGATAGACGAATTAAATTCACATGCGCATAAAATAAGAGGTAAAATTGAATGTGAAGATTTGGCGTGCGACAATTTTTTTATTCAATATCAAGTTGATTTAGAGAACAAAATATTCAATCATAAAATTAAAATATTCGATTTTAAATTCACCCTTTTTCAATACGTTGAAAGTGTTATTATTAATTAAAAATCCTTTTTATTAAAGAATTCCAATCACCTGTAGTACTGATATATATCATTGTAAAAAAATGTATTTGTAAATATATTAGGGTTGAAAATAAGTTTAACCTTAATACTTAATATTATGACAACATTAATGAAACGCAGAAAAAGAAATGGATTATCTCCATTTGAAAGCAGATTTTTATCCCCTTGGAGTAATAATCTTTTAGCACCTTGGAGAGGTGAGAGGTTTAACTATAATTTAAATAATCTATCCAGATTTGAGGATGTTTTTAACGATGATTTTTTAGAAGAAAATAGTTTAATGCCTGCAATGAATGTCAAAGAACATGATAAAGATTTTGAAATCGAATTTGCAGCTCCTAGCTTCAATAAAGAAGATTTTGAAGTTTCCATTGAAGACGATGTACTTCATGTTTGTGGCGAGAAAAAAGAAGAGGAAAAGCACGAAGATGAGGATTATTCACGAAAAGAATTTAGCTATAAATCCTTTGAGAAATCAATGACGCTTCCAGTATCTGTTGATTTAGAGCAAGATGTAAAGGCCGTTTATAAAAATGGCGTTTTGAAAATTAAACTTCTAAAAAAGAAAGAGGCAGTTATTAAGGAAGTTCCAAAAAAAGTAATTAAAGTCCAATAACACCTTTTTAAAAAGCAGAAAGCAATACGTTTTTAAAACTATTGCTTTCTGTTCTTCACAATTTTTAAAATTAAATACGATGAAAACAAAGCAAGGTAAAGTTAAAAAATACGACGCCTGGTTAAGCGCAGAAACGATGCATAGTAGTTCAGTTAAATGGTTATCTGAATTAAGATTTGTAAAAGATGAACAATTGTTTTTTGATGATTTGATAAAATCCTACACGCTTCAGCTTATAGATTCGAAACATTTTTCAGATAGTAAAAAAGTAGTTAATCAATTAAGTGCATCACAGAAAGAAACAGACGCTTTAATTAAAGTTGTAATGGCTCATGAAAAGGGTCTAGAAATTATGGTTGATGGTTTAAATCAAATTAAAGAAGAAAATGAATATAAAGATGAGCATGGAAAACTCATTATTACAATTAGTAATTTTTTAAATAAATATAGAGCCCTAAAATCAACATTATTTGCACTTATAAAAAGCATTATAAAGGAAGGTAAACAAAAAAGGTTACTTCAGTAAAACAGATTAAAAATGAAATATCTTCAACTTTTACTAATTTTCATTCTGGCGTTTAGTTGCTCAAACGCAGAGCTAATTGATAACTGGAAAAATCCAGATATAGATGTTTATAGTGCCAATAAGGTGCTCGTTGTTGGGATGACCTCCAACAGTACTGCAAGGCGAAAATTTGAAAAACAATTTCAAAGCGAAATAAGGTCTAGAGGGATAGAAGCTGTTACGAGTATGGACTATTTTGAGCCTTCATTTACTTTAGAAAAGAAAACAGAAGAAGAGCTTAATCAATTAGAAAGTCGCCTTATAGCTGATGGTTTTGATACCGTTTTTTTCACAAAGGTAATGGGCGTTGAAGATAGAATTGTTTATAAGGAAAATTACCGAAGGTATGATAACACGCATAAAAGGTTTCGAGAAGATTATTTGAGATATCAAGATGCATTTTATAATCCTGATTATTATCACGAGTATTCAGTTTATCATTCAGAAATTTCAATGTATTGTATTTGTCCTACAAAGGATAGAGAGCTTATATGGAAAGGTTATATAGATATTACAGATCCACAATCCATAGGTGATACCGTTAATGATTATGTAAACCTTGTTATGGTTATTTTAGAAGAGCAACAACTTATTAATCCATGGCTTTTGAATGAAACCCCTAAAGTGGACGCTATTAAATAATAAAATAACATTTACCACTTGCATTCATAAGATATATATTAAAAACCCTTTAAACATGACGTTTATGGGGTTTTTTCTGTTTAAAATTTGCTTATAACATGTTTTAATGGATAATGCAAAAAACGTTAAATAGTATTTCATTTGCTTTCGTTTTAATTATTTTTATTAATTTTGAAACAAAACAAAATCAAATAAAGTAAATTATGAGAAATTTAGGCGTGTTATTTTTGTTGTTTTGTATAGTGTCTTGCCAATCAAAAACAAAGGATGAAACAAAAAAACCAAATGTCCTTTTAATAGTTGTGGACGATTTAGGATACGCAGATTTTTCTCCTTTTAAAGATTATGATAAAACTATTTCCACACCCAACATATCTCGCTTAGGTGAATCTGGAACGGTTTATACCCAAGCTTATGTTACGGCACCAGTTTGTAGCCCGTCTAGAGCAGGTATAATAACTGGGAAAAACCAATTTCGTTGGGATAAACCTGCTAGTTGGGGGCCAGGCTTACCAGATGATGTAAAAACATTACCTGAATATTTAAAGGAAGCTGGGTATGAAACTGCCCGAATTGGAAAAAATGATTTGGGTCGAAATTTTCATAAAAATGACGTACGCGAATACCCATTAAACCATGGTTATGACGAGTTTTTAGGATTTAGTGCTCATGCACATGATTTTTGGTTAAATTCAAAAGAAATAAAAGACCGAACGCCAGATCCTGATGGAACAAGTGCGGTGTTAGGGCCTTTAATGCATAACATGGGTGAGAAAAGTTATGAGGAAGGTTATCTAACTGATATTTTAACAGACGAATCCATTTCATATTTAAAAAGAAAACGTGAAAAGCCTTTCTTTTTAACCTTATCATATAGTGCGGTTCATCATTTAATTCATGAAGTTCCTAAAAAATATCTAGATAAATATGGTGCTAAGGAAATTGCCAATTATGACCCTGATAGTTTAATGACTTACGGAAATCATGAGGCAGGCACATATTCTGCTTATTACGACAAATATTCAAGAGTAGGAGCAATAAAAGCAGACGAATTAAGAAACTATTATCTTGCTAATCTTAATTGTTTGGATGATAATATTGGCAGGGTGCTTGATGCTTTGAAAGATGAAGATTTAATAAAAAATACGCTTATTGTTTTCATTTCAGATAATGGTGGTTCGCCATTAACAGGTTCAAATAATGCACCGCTTACTGGTGGTAAATATGCGCTCTGGGAAGGGGGTATTCGTGTGCCAATTGCAATGAGTTGGGAAAATAATATTGCCGCCAATAAAGTGGAAACTAATTATGTTTCAGCAACCGATATTATGCCTACTATTTTAAACGCAGCAGGAGTTCCGTTGAATGATCCGAATATTGATGGAATTAGCCTTTTAAAGCCAGACCCAAATAGATTGTTAGTATGGAAATGGCAAAAAACATGGGCGGTTAGACAGGGTGATTGGAAATTAACAAATGCCAACGAAAATCATTGGAAAAGTGAACCGTCAGTAGAATATATTAAGCCTATTGTTGATAATATGGAGCTGAAACTGTTTAATGTTGCTAAAGATCCTGGAGAACGTTTTGATTTAGCAGAAAAATACCCAGAAAAAGTTATTGCTTTAGAAACTGCCTACAAGGAATGGATTGACGCCAATGTAGCTAAGTAATTATTAAACAACAGTAACTTTAATACCTTTTTCTTCAAGTTTTTTCTTGGTAGATGGCGAAATACCGCGATCTGTTATTATTTCGTGAATGTCACTAAGGTTGCAGATTTTTGCAAAACTCTTTTTTCCGAATTTTGAAGAATCTGCCAAAACAATAATTTTTTGCGCAGAAACCAACATCTTTTGGTTTAATTGTGCTTCTTCAAGACTAGTAGTAGATAGACCATAATCAAAATCAATACCATCAACACCTAAAAATAGTTTGCTACACGATACATTATTTAAAATTTGGGCAGCGTAAGATCCAATTACTGAAGCAGAACTGTGTCGTATATAGCCACCTAGTTGTAAAATTTCAATATTCTTGTCATGAATTAAATGTAAAACCACATATAAAGATGAGGTGATTACGGTTAGTTTGTTTTTTGGTTTTATAAATTTTGAAAGTGCTTGAACGGTTGTGCCGGACGCAATCATTATAGAATCATTTTCATTAATTCTTGCAGCGGCAGCTTCGGCTATGCCTTTTTTTTCTTCAACTGAAATCTTTTCTTTTTCAATAACAGCTCTTTCATTTATATACGGGTTTTCTAATGATGCGCCACCATGAGTTCTGAAGAGTAATCCCTTTTCTTCAAGTAATTTTAAATCTTTTCTTATGGTAACTGCTGAAACATTCAACTGTTTACATAATTCGGCCACCTCAATATGCTTTTCTTTGGCTAAGGTGTCTAGAATAATTTCATGTCGCTTCATAAAAACAAATATAAGTAAAAGGAAAGAAAATGAAGATATTTATAGCATAATCATATTAAAAGATAAGATAACGAATAATGATTCAGGCTTCTAATGTGAAATTTAGTTTCATTTAGTTTCGTTTTGTGGTTTTTTATGTATATTTGAAACAATATATAATTAATCATAATTAAAGTATCATAAAATTGTTTCAAAGAGAAGTATTAATACAACAGTTAAAAGATAGTCCTGATTGGGATGTTATCATTATTGGCGGTGGTGCTACAGGTTTAGGTATTGCTTTGGATAGTGTAACTCGAGGATATAAAACATTACTGTTAGAACAGGTAGATTTTGCAAAAGGAACCTCCAGTCGAAGCACAAAATTAGTGCATGGAGGTGTAAGGTATTTGGCGCAAGGGAACATTGATTTGGTTAAAGAGGCACTTTACGAACGTGGATTAATGTTGAAAAACGCTTCGCATTTGGTGAGTAATCAATCTTTTATAATTCCGAATTATAAATGGTGGGATAACTTTTTTTATACGGTTGGCTTAAAGGTTTATGATTTTTTAGCAGGAAAATTAAGTTTTGGAAAATCTAAGAGGATATCAAAAAGTGAAACTACAAAGCGCTTAGAAACTATTAAGCTAAAGGATTTAAAAGGCGGTGTGGTGTATCATGATGGTCAGTTTGACGATTCACGGTTGGCTGTAAATATCGCACAAACCTGTATTGAAAATGGCGCCACGGTATTAAACCATTTTAAAGTTCAAAAATTATTAAAAAATGATGACGGGAAAGTTAACGGTGTCGTTGCTAAGGACATTGAAAGCAACGAAACCTATACTTTAAACGCTAAAGTGGTAATAAATGCTACTGGAGTTTTTACGGATGAAGTTTTAAAAATGGATGATGCTTTAGCTAAGAATATAATTCGTCCTAGTCAAGGTGTTCATCTTGTTTTGGATAAATCGTTTTTGCCAGGAAACGATGCGATAATGATTCCAAAAACTACCGATGGCAGAGTATTGTTTTTAGTGCCATGGCATAATAGAGTAGTGGTTGGTACCACCGATACCTTGTTAGATAGCCATAGTTTAGAGCCCGAAGCACTTGATAATGAAGTCGATTTTATTTTAGAAACAGCTAATCAGTATTTAACAAAAAATGTAAGTAGGCAAGATGTACTAAGCATATTTGCTGGGTTACGCCCATTAGCGGCTCCAAAAGATAAATCGGAAAAAACTAAGGAGATTTCTAGAAGTCATAAAATTATTGTTTCAGATTCCGAGTTAGTTACTATTACTGGCGGTAAGTGGACAACCTACAGACGTATGGCGCAAGACACTATGAATAGAGTAATCCAGCTGGGTAAACTACCAAATTCTAAATGCAATACTAAAGACTTATTAATCCATGGTGCGAATGGAGTTGTAGATAAATCTCAGCATTTGTATATTTATGGAAGCGACCAGAAAGGTATAAAACAACTCATTTCTGAATCTCCTGAATTAGGCAAGAAATTACATGAACGTCTAGAATTTACTAAAGCAGAAGTGGTTTGGGCAGTTAGAAATGAAATGGCAAGAACTATTGAAGATGTTTTGGCAAGGCGTGTAAGAGTGCTGTTTTTAGATGCTAATGCAGCCATTGAAATAGCTCCCATAGTGGCATCAATATTAGCAACAGAGTTAAATAAAAATGAAGTTTGGAAGCAAAATCAAATTTCTAGTTTTGTAGAAATAGCAAATCATTATTGCATCAATAAATAAAATTTAAACGGCTCTTAACCAAAGTCATTTCTAAACAACTAAACTAAAATTATGGAAAAATATATTCTCGCATTAGATCAAGGCACAACAAGTTCTAGAGCTATAGTTTTTGATAAAAAAGGAACTATTATATCAGTTGCTCAAAAAGAGTTTACACAATATTTTCCAAAACCAGGTTGGGTGGAACATGATCCAAATGAAATTTGGTCAACTCAAGCTGGAGTTGCCGCTGAAGCCATTGCTAAAAAAGGATTAAATGTAGAAAATATTGCCGCTATAGGTATTACAAACCAACGTGAAACTGTTTTGGTTTGGGATAAAAACACAGGCAAACCCGTTTATAATGCTATTGTTTGGCAAGATAAAAGAACCTCTGATTATTGTGATGAGTTAAAAAGTAAGGGGCATGAAAAAAGTGTAAGAGAAAAAACAGGGTTAGTAATTGATTCGTATTTTTCTGGAACAAAAGTGAAGTGGATTTTAGATAATGTTGAAGGCGCAAGAAAAAAAGCAGAAGCAGGCGATTTAATTTTAGGTACTATTGATACTTGGCTAATATGGAATTTCACGAAAGGGGAGCAGCATGTTACCGATGTGACAAATGCCTCTAGAACCCTAATGTTCAATATCAATACCATGGATTGGGATGATGAATTACTTGATTTATTAACCATTCCTAAAAGTATGCTGCCAGAAGTAAAGCAATCAAGTGAAGTTTATGGCCATACAAATTCAACTTTTTATGATACAAAAATCCCTATTTCTGGTATTGCAGGTGACCAACAAGCCGCTTTATTCGGGCAAATGTGTACTAAAAAAGGCATGGTAAAAAATACTTATGGTACTGGGTGTTTTATGCTGATGAATATTGGAAAAACTCCAAAAGTTTCAAAAAACAATTTATTAACTACCGTAGCTTGGAAAATTAATAATAAAACAACTTATGCTTTTGAAGGTAGTATTTTTATTGCCGGCGCCGTTGTACAATGGTTGAGAGATAGCTTAAAAATTATAAGAAACTCTTCAGATGTTGAGGCACTAGCAAAGTCGGTTGAAGATTCAGATGGTGTGTATTTTGTGCCAGCATTTGCAGGTTTAGGAGCACCTCATTGGAATCAAAAAGCGCAAGGCACCATTTTTGGTTTAACACGGGGAAGTACAGATGCCCATATTGCCAGGGCGGCTCTGGAAGCTATTGCCTTTCAAACTATGGATGTTTTAAAGGCTATGGAATCAGATTCTGGAATTTCAATAAAAGAATTACGAGTTGATGGTGGAGCAACGGTAAACAATATGTTAATGCAGTTTCAAGCCGATGTATTAAATACAACAACAGTACGCCCTAAAATTGTTGAAACCACGGCTATGGGAGCTGCTTTTTTAGCAGGTTTAGCTGTAGGATATTGGAAAAATGCTGAAGAAATTCAAGAAATATGGCAAACAGATGCCTCTTTCAACCCAACTGGTGAAAGAAAAAACATTGACGAGAAAATAAAAGGTTGGTATAAAGCAATAAATGCCTTAGAATATTGGACTAAAAATAATTAAAAACAATTTAAAATATGACACCATTTATTTCAGAAATTATTGGAACAGCCATACTTATTTTGTTAGGTGGAGGCGTAGTTGCAAACGTTGTTTTAAACAAAACTATTGGGAATAATAGTGGTTGGATAGTAATAACAACGGGTTGGGCATTAGCAGTTTATGTTGCTGTTGTAATTGCAGGTCCATATAGTGGTGCACATATTAATCCGGCTGTTAGTATTAGTTTAGCCGTTGCAGGAAAGTTTCCTTGGGAATCCGTACCTATGTATGTGTTAGCTCAGATGTTGGGCGCCATGATTGGTTCATTTACAGTTTGGTTATTTTATAAAAATCATTTTGATGCTACTGATGATGCCGATAGTAAAAAAGCGGTATTTTGCACAGCACCAGCAATAAGGAACACCTTATCAAATTTTTTTAGTGAAGCTTTGGGAACCTTTGTGCTAATTTTTACTATTTTGTATTTTACAAATGCAACCATTAGCGATTCTGAAACTGTTATTGGTTTGGGCTCATTAGGTGCTTTGCCAGTTGCTTTTTTAGTTTGGTCTATTGGTTTGTCATTGGGAGGAACCACAGGTTATGCTATTAATCCTGCTCGTGATTTAGGACCAAGAATTGTGCATGCGCTGCTTCCCATTAAAAACAAAGCTGCTTCCGATTGGAGTTATGCTTGGATTCCAGTTTTAGGGCCAATTGTAGGTGCGTGTTTAGCAGCTTTTTTAATGTTATCGCTTTCTTAAAATGTCTTTTAAGGCAACATGAAAAGCATCATTTTGAAAATTCATTTTCTAAATCTACCTTTATATAAAGATAAAACGCGCATAGTTTTGTTTTAATTCCGTTAAAAAAATGAAAATTTTTCAGTTAATTTTTCTAATATTCTTTAGCTTGATATCTTTTGGTCAGGAGCTGCCGCCTATTGAAAAGTTTACTACTGAAAATTATTTGGGAGATAGTCAAAACTGGATGATTTCTCAAGGGCAAAACAATTACATTTATGTTGCTAATAATAAGGGGTTATTAGAATATAATGGTGCTGAATGGCGTACTTATACCTCGCCAAATAACACGATAATTAGAGCTGTAAATGTAATTGGCGACAGAATATACACAGGTTGTTTTGCAGATTTCGGTTATTGGGTAAAGGATGATTTAGGATCACTTAAGTATGTATCTTTATTGCCTAAACTTCATGAAAGAAAACTTGAGGACGAACAGATTTGGAATATTTTGGCTTACAATGAATGGGTTATATTTCAGTCAAGCGATCATATCTATTTTTATAATTCTAAAACTGATGCTTTTAAAATTATTTCATCTAACGATATCATTTATAAAATTTTTAAAGTAAATAATCGTATTTATTATCACGTTGCAAACCAAGGAATATATGTGGTTGAAGACGGAAATCCTTTATTATTAATAAGTAATGCTACAACCAAATTTGAACGCATTATAAATATATTTCAAAACGAAAATGAATTGGTTTTTATTACCCGAAACTCAGGATTTTATACTTATCAAAATAACACATTTTCTTCTTGGGAAATTCAAGCAGATAAGGTTTTAAAGAAAACGAATATTTTTAGCAGTATTAGGCTAGAGGATGGGAGTTATGTAATTGGAACTATATCTGATGGTGTATTTCACATCAATAAAAATGGAGAAGTTAACTACCAAATTACGCAAAAAACAGGATTGGGGAATAATACCATTTTATCACTATTTGAAGATAGTACGAACAATGTGTGGGCAGGACTTGACAATGGCATAAATTGTATAAATGTGAAATCTCCAATTAGAACATTCTTTGACTATGAAGGCGTTTTTGGAACTGTTTATGCTACGCAAGTGTTTAACGAAATTCTATATATTGGCACTAACCAAGGATTGTTTTACAAAAATTTAAAGTCAACAGATGATGCGTTTAGTTTTATAGAAGGAACAGCCGGACAGGTTTGGAATTTATTTAATTATAATAATGAAACGCTTTTTTGTGGACACCATTTAGGGACCTTTACCATTAGTAAAAATACGGCTACAAAAATAAGTAATGAGTTAGGTGCTTGGGTATTTAAGCCTGTTCCTAATCAAAAGGATGTAATTCTACAAGGGAATTATAGTGGTGTTTTTGTTTTATCAAAACAGAATGAACGTTGGAGTCTTCGAAATAAAATTGAAGGATTTAAAATATCTTCCAGATATTTAGAAATATGCGATGATTATAAAGCTTGGGTAAATCATGAACATAAGGGGGTTTTTAAATTGCAACTAAATGATAGTTTAACTAAAGTTAAAAAATCACAAGTAGAATCAAGTGTTCCGTTAGGAAATAATTCAAGCTTAGTTAAGTATAAAAATACGATCCTTTATGCGTCTGATGATGGTGTATTTAAATATGATGATAAGGAAAATAGTTTTGTTAAAGATTCTATTTTAACCATGGCAATAACGGATTCTGAATTAATATCAGGGAAATTGTTGGTTGATAAAGATGAGAGACTCTGGGCATTTTCAAAAGAAAATATAAGTTACATTGAAAACGATGATGTTACGAGTAAACCACGAGTTAAAAAAATTCCAATACCATCAAAATTGAGAAAAGGCGTATTGGGGTTCGAAAACATTTCATCACTTAAAAGTAATACATATGTTTTAGGAACTGCCGATGGTTATATAACTTTAGATGACCCCAAAATGGATAATAAAGTTTACCAAATTCATTTAAACTCGGTAGTTTTAAAGGATATTGATGATAAACTAATTGATTATCCTATTGATGTTGAAAGCGCGTTTGAACATCAGGATGGTATTTTGATTTTTAAATATTCCGTGCCTGAATTTGATAAATTTTTGGACGTAAAATATCAATATAAACTGGCTGGTCATAACCCTAAATGGAGTAAATGGTCTGAAAGTTCTCAGGTTACTTTCGAAAATCTTTCGTTTGGAGATTATAGCTTTCAGGTTAGAGCGAAAGTAGGTAATCAATTAACTGAAAACACAATTGCTTATGTCTTTAAAGTGCATCGGCCATGGTTTGCTTCCTTTACTGCACTAGCTTTTTATTTTTTATTACTTCTTTTAATAATTTTTATTACGCACAAAGCATATAAACGTTATTATAATAATAAATTTATGAAGGAGCAGTTGGAAAATGAGCAAACTATTATGCAAATTAAAAATGAAAAATTAAATCAAGATATTGAAAATAAAAACAGGGAATTAGCAATTTCTACAATGAGTATTATCAACAAAAATAGAGTTCTGAATAAGATTAAAAAGGAATTAAAGAAAAATAAAAATTCTGATAATAAAACGGCCCTTGAACTTGTTGACAGTAATTTGAATGATAGTAAAGACTGGTCTTTTTTCGAGCAAGCTTTTAATAATGCTGATAAGGACTTTTTAGAAAAAATAAAGGCATCCCATCCAGATTTAACACCTAACGATTTGCGTTTTTGTGCTTACTTACGTCTTAATTTATCATCAAAGGAAATGGCACCATTACTTAATATTTCTATAAAAAGTGTGGAAACTAAACGTTACAGATTAAGGAAAAAATTAGGACTTGAACATGATAGTGGTCTCGTTAACTATATCTTAAAGTTTTAGTAACATGACAAGCCGTAAAATCACCTAGACATTACCACTACAACACCAAAAATCGCCATGTTTTCAAGGGTTATATTGTTAAATTTTAGATTTACTTCTTATCCTTTATTCATGGGTGTTTTCGCTAGAAATATACAGGTTTTATTTTGTTAAAATTACGATGTTCGTTTTTTATCGGCATAAAAATTATTGTTTTATCAGTTATTGAGGTTAATTTTATGAATAGTTAACTTTAAATGTGTTTTAAGCATTTATTCAAACTATATTTTTGAAACTAAACTAAAAACAAACTCACATGAAATTAAAACTATGTTATCAAAAAATTAAAGTGCTGTTTTTGTCTATGCTATTGTTTGCTTCTTTTAGCGCAATGGCACAATCACAACAAACGGTAACTGGAACTGTGCTTTCGGCGGCTGATAATATGCCATTACCCGGAGCAACCGTATTGGTAAAAGGAACTTCTAATGGAACATCAACGGATTTTGATGGTAAATTTTCATTATCTGTAAACAGTAGTGCATCTACATTGGTTATATCTTATATAGGATATGTTACAAGAGAAGTTGCAAGCACTTCAGCTCCAATGACTATTTTATTGCAAACAGATGAAAATGTTTTAGATGAAGTAGTAGTGGTAGGTTACGGTACTCAACGAAAAAGTGACCTCGTAAATGCAGTTGCAACTACAAACATGGAACAAGCAACATTATCACCAACCTCAGATGTAAATGAAATGCTAAGAGGTAGAATAGCAGGTTTGCAAGTAAACGTAGGTGGAGGTACATTACGTCCAGGTGGAACATCTGATATTATTTTTAGAGGACAAGGTTCTATTGAAGGTAATGTAAGTGCCATTTATGTGGTTGATGGTATCATTAGAGATGGTGGTATTGAGGATATAGATGCTGATGATATTGAGTCTATCGAATTTCTTAAAGATGCATCTGCACAGGCTATTTATGGGTCTAGAGGTGCAAATGGGGTGGTTTTAATTACAACCAAACGTGGTAAAGCAGGAAAAGTAAGTGTAAGCTATCATGGTTTTGTTACTTCAAAACAAATCGAAAGAAATTTTGATGTTTATAGTGGTTCAGAATTTGCGCAGTTAAGACGTGAAGCTGTTAGATCTACAATTGCTGATGACTCATATCCTCTTGATGAAGATATTTTTTCAGAAATAGAAATAGAAAATATTGCAAACAATGAGTTTGTAAATTGGGAAGATGAATTAATGAAAAATGGTATGGTTAATAGCCAAGCTATTAGCGTTAGTGGTGGTACAGATATGACTAAAGTTTTTGGTAGTATTAATTATTTTAAAGAAGATGGTATTATCCCAACTTCCAGTTATACAAGAAAAACGTTACGTTTAAATGTAGATCAAAAAATTAGCGATAAATTTTCGGTGAATTTTGATTTAAATATATTGAATGATGATACCGATAGAGCTGCCAACGTTAATGTCATTACATTCTCGCCTTTAGGTAATGCTTATAATGCCGATGGAAGTTTAACACGTTTTCCTAGTGGTGAAGAATCATCGCCTGTAAACCCTATCTGGAACTTGCGAGAGCAAACTAATCAGGAAAAAGGAAATGATTATGTTATTAACGTAACCCCAATTTGGCAAATTACAGATAATTTACAATACCAATTAAAAACTAACTTAACAAGACGTACTTCAGAAAGAGGTCAATATCAATCTTCTTTAAGTTCCGCAGGTGATGATGTTAGAGGTATTGCTAGAATTGAAAACCAAT
>NZ_JBATHX010000177.1:0-3434 GCF_049667265.1 Algibacter sp.
CCTTCGTTTTTGGTTCTAAAATATTCGGAAAAATGGTTGGGATTAAAGATTTTACAGGTTTGTAAAGTACCGTATCATCTATATTTTCATCGTCAATAAAAGTTATTGTACTATTCATTTTATCAAAAATATTTAAAAGAACACTTAAGATAAGGGCAATTTTCAAAGCTCCAAAAACACCACCTGCAAGCTTGTTTATAATACCTAAAGCAGCAAAATCGGCTAGTTTAGTTAGCGCTTTTCCTGCTATTCCAATAGCTAAAACAATGATTACAAATGTAATGGCAAAGGCAGCAATATTAATCGTCTTTTCATTCCATTCGGTTTTAGCTTGTAAAAATTCGGCAACAAAATTGCTAAAATGTATGGCGCCGTAAACACCAGCAACTAATGCCACTAATGAAGCAACTTCAACAAAAAGCCCTTTCATGAAACCACGAACAAGTCCAAATAAAATTAATGCACCTAAAACAATATCAATTACGCTCATATAAAATAATTTAAAGCAAATATAAAATAATACTAACACTTAGGTTTATTAACTTTGCTGCTTTCAATTTAGTGAAACTAATATTTTCAAGCATTTATTGTTTTGATAAAATTTTAGTTGAACTAATCCCGATTTAATATCGGGATCTCATCATATTTATAATAATCTAAATGGCAAGAGACGAACAATTAAAAGAGCGCTGGGAGCTGGTAGTACAAAAACTATCCATTCAATTTGCAGATGGAGATAATTTAGATCTTGACGCTATAATTTACCTAATTGGCGTTCAGGAACTTGGTCAGTTAGATAGGGAGTTCAAGAAAGACCAAAAATTAGACCTTATGCATATTGCCATTTGTAAACTACTCGTTCCATACGGTTATTATGAACTCGATTTTGTTGATGAAGAGGGTTGGCCACATTACAAAACACTTTCAGATTTACCACATTTAAAAGCAGGCGAGCAAAGTGTTTTAATGAAAGAAGCCATTGTAAACTACTTTCTAGAAACCGAGTATATTGATTAAGCGAATTTGTTTTGTCATTCCTGGAAGGCAGGAATCCACAATAAAGGGTGATTTCCAATATAACTTCTAGCGAAAATCGCCTAAAAACAGTAACTTTGCCGTCATTTTGAAGATATCATGATAGATAAAATAAACCAACTCATAGCAGAAGCCGAAGCCTTTAAAACCCAATCAAAAGAAGAGGTAGAAGCCTTTCGTATAAAATATTTAGGTAAAAAAGGATTACTAAACGACTTTTTTGCTGAGTTTAAAAATGTGGCTAACGACCAAAAAAAAGAATTTGGTCAAACCATAAATAAGCTTAAAAAAACAGCTGAAGAAAAGGTTATTGCCTTAAAAGAAGAGCTTGAAAGTAAAGAAGAGGTAATAGGTGTATCTGGCGATTTATCTAGACCAGGACAATCTATTCAAATTGGTGCGCGTCATCCTATTTCCATTGTAAAAAATCAAATAATAGATATTTTTTCGCGTATTGGTTTTAACGTTAGCGAAGGACCAGAAATTGAAGACGATTGGCACAACTTTACAGCATTAAACTTGCCAGAATATCATCCAGCAAGAGATATGCAGGATACCTTTTTTATTCAAACCAATCCAGATATATTATTGCGTACACATACTAGTTCGGTACAAGTTCGTTATATGGAAAATAACAAACCGCCAATTCGTACTATTTCACCAGGTAGAGTGTATAGAAACGAAGCTATATCGGCACGTTCGCATTGTTTTTTTCACCAAGTTGAAGGCTTGTATATTGATAAAGACGTAAGTTTCGCAGATTTAAAACAAACGCTTCAACACTTCACTACCGAAATGTTTGGGAAAAGTAAAATACGTTTGCGTCCTTCATATTTTCCGTTTACAGAACCAAGTGCAGAGGTTGATGTGTATTGGGGTCTAGAAACCGAAACCGATTACAAAATAACTAAAGGGACAGGTTGGTTAGAAATTATGGGTTGTGGTATGGTAGATCCAAACGTACTTGAAAATTGCGGTATCGACTCTAAAGAATACTCTGGTTTCGCTTTTGGTATGGGAATAGATCGGATTGCTATGCTGTTACATCAAATTGGTGATATTCGCTTGTTAAGTGAAAACGACGTGCGTTTCTTAGAGCAATTTAAGAGTGCACTTTAATTTTTAAGATCCAGCTTAGTCCTCCATAATACCTATAAAAACTTTTTTATTATAAGAATCGGTTGAATCTATTATTTTAATATTATCATTAAAATTTTCAGAAAAAAGTATAATACTTCCTTTTTTTATTTCGGTTTCTGAAGTAATAATTTCATATGGTTTTTTTGAACTTATTAAATTACCGATGATGGCAGTTTTAAGATAATCGTGTGTTTCATCATGAATTTTAAGATGACTATCAAAATACTTTGAAAGATACTTTACGTTTACTGATGATTGTAAACCCCCATTGGGTATTTTAAAGAAGTTATAAGTAGATACTGCTAAGGCGATACATACAATAACTCCCGAAATGACATGTCGTTTTAATGAATTAGGCTTGAATGATAATTTAATATCTAAAAAAACGAATGCTATAATAGAGAAACTGATTGGAAGAAAAACTCTTGTAAAAGGCGCTTGATTTAAAACCATCATTAATAAAAATGGCACTATCAAGATTAAAAAATTGGGCCACTTTTTTTTGCTAATGGAAAACCATATAAACAAAGTAAAAATGAGTATTGTAATGACACTTCCTCCTGTAATCTCTGTTAAAGAACTTTTATAATGACTTGCTAAAAACGGAATGTTAAAACTTTCTAGCGGACGCACAAATCTATTATTGGTAATAGATTCATAACCTCTAAATACCATTATAGGAGCATATAAAAGTATTATGGTACAACTAAAAAATAGGGTAGTGTAAAAGATATAGGCTATGTTTTTTTTAAACAAATTTAAATTCTGAATAAAAAACACAGAATATATTCCCAGAAATGTAAATAAATAGGCCGGACTAGTATATAAACCCATTAAAGAAAACAATAAAATGGACTGATTATTAAACTTAAAAGTATCGTTTGTTGATGGCTTATTAATAAAAAGAACAGAAACAACTGCAAAAAGAATTTGCATAGAATAGCCTCTAGCCTGAAATGAAAATGATAAAAAAGGAAGGTTTAATAATATTAAAACCATAAAACATGCGATTAATAAAATATCCTTTTTAGCAATTCTTTTACTAAATACTGCAAATAAGAGTACAGATGCTATAATGGCGGGTAACCTTATAAATAAATTAAGATGAGACCAACTAAATAAATGCCATGAAAAATTACTAAATATGGAGTGGAAAACATGGTTGTTTGGTGCTGGGTATGTACAGAATGCATAAAATAATGATCTATCTACAAACTGCAAAAAAGTATAAGCTTCGTCATAAGAAAGCGGAAGATATA
>NZ_JBATHX010000178.1:0-13081 GCF_049667265.1 Algibacter sp.
TGAAGATTCCGCACATAACATGCAGATTATTAATAGAACAATATTTTTCATAAATAGGTTATTTAGGCTTTTAATGAGTGCAATATATAGAAATTAAAAAAATTAATAGTTTTTTGTATTATAAATACGTGTTTCTATGCGCTTAGTTATTGTAAATAAAAAAAGTGAAATTCTGATTTTGGTTTGATTTTGAGTAGACCTTATGGGTGAGCGCATTAGGGATTGAAGTGAAACATTCATGTTCATGAATTCATTAATATAAAATAGAAAACCATGAATAAAAGCCCATAGCCCTACGCAGGAGATGCGAGAACTTGTAACGGAAAACCCGACCCTTGGGGAATGCCCAAATTATTAAACAATAGTGACTTTTTAGTAGATTAAGAGTCTAAAAACTAGAGAAGTAAAAAATATTTGAACTTTTTTGTAACAAAATGAGTATTGATTACGTATAACTATTGAACGACCTATTTATTCACAATTAAATTCAGGACAACATTAGATGAGACAACTTAAAATTACGAAGCAGGTTACTAATAGAGAAACCGCATCGTTAGATAAATATCTACAGGAAATTGGTAAGGTTGATTTAATTACAGCCGACGAGGAAGTTGAATTAGCTCAACGTATTAAGGCTGGCGATCAGTTAGCTTTAGAGAAGTTGACAAAGGCTAATTTACGTTTCGTAGTATCTGTTGCTAAACAATACCAAAACCAAGGGCTTACTTTACCAGATTTAATAAATGAAGGTAATTTAGGTTTAATTAAAGCTGCACAACGTTTTGATGAAACGCGTGGTTTTAAATTTATATCGTATGCTGTTTGGTGGATTCGTCAATCGATTCTTCAAGCATTAGCTGAACAATCGCGTATTGTACGTTTACCTTTAAACAAAATTGGTTCTATTAACAAAATTAATAAAACGTTTGCTTTTTTAGAGCAAAGTCATGAGCGTCCGCCTTCTGCTGAAGAAATTGCAAAAGAGTTGGATATGACAATTAACGATGTTAAGGAGTCTATGAAAAACTCTGGACGTCACGTAAGTATGGATGCGCCTTTAGTAGAAGGTGAAGATTCTAACTTATACGATGTATTAAACTCTGGTGAGTCTCCAAACCCAGATCGTGAATTATTACACGAATCTTTACGTACAGAAATTGAACGTGCGTTGGAAACTTTAACACCTCGTGAGGCTGATGTTATTCGTTTATACTTTGGTTTAGGAAACCAACACCCAATGACTTTAGAAGAAATTGGTGAAACTTTCGATTTAACTCGTGAGCGTGTTAGACAAATTAAAGAAAAAGCTATTCGTAGATTAAAACATACGTCTAGAAGTAAAATATTAAAAACCTATTTAGGATAGTAATTTTTAGATAATAATTACGACTAAATTACAGTAACAACAGTTACAAAATAACTGTTCGTTTTTTGATTGATGAAAGAACCCGCGGCTGATTACCGCGGGTTTATTTTTTGGGCGTTACCACAAGGGTCGGGCTTTCTGTTACAAGTCCTCGCTTCTGCGCTAAGGTGCAAAAGCTGTGGGCTATCCACTTCAATCCCTAACGCACCTATAAGCCAAATTCAGTTCTAACTTATAGCTTTATGTAATTCTAGAAACGACAGCGAAATTATTCGTAATAACCAAAACATCTTTTTACCTTAGCGAAACCAACCAAAAAAACCCTCATATGCTAAAAACCATTTGCTACATAAGTGACTCTCGAGAATATGAGTCATTAGAAAATGTAAAAAAAATTTACACCAAGGCGAAACAAAACAATTTAAAGCTAAATATTACTGGTATTTTAATATATCAGAATGGCAACTTTTTACAAGTACTTGAAGGTCATGAAGAGCAGGTTGACAAAACTTATGAGAAAATTAGAAATGACTCGAGACATAGAAATATTATAAAAGTAATTAACAATACTATAGAACAACGGATATTTGAAGATTATAATTTTGGGTTTTCAATTATAAAGAGCAGTCAAGAATTTAATGAATTAAACGACTATCTTAACTGGTTAAAACATGCCGATAATAAAATAGCAAATAAGGTTATTTTGATGGTGGAAAATTTTATAGGTATCATTAGCTAAATAGCTTCTAAAATATTTACTTTTGTATCATATTTTAACAAAAAACAATGAATTCTAAATTAATAGCACCCTCCATACTGGCAGCCGATTTTGCTAACCTTCAACGCGATATAGAAATGGTTAATAAAAGTGATGCCGATTGGTTTCATATTGATATTATGGATGGTGTTTTTGTTCCAAATATTTCATTTGGTATGCCAGTTTTAAAAGCTATTAGTAAACATGCTAATAAAACTATTGATGTGCATTTAATGATTGTAGACCCTGACAGATACATTAAAACTTTTGCTGAATTAGGAAGTAATATTTTAACCGTACACTATGAGGCTTGTACACATTTACATCGCACGCTTCAGGCTATAAAAGCTGAAGGTATGAAAGCTGGTGTTGCCTTGAATCCGCATACAAATGTTAGTTTATTAGAAGACACCATAAATGATATTGATTTAGTTTGTATTATGAGTGTTAATCCTGGTTTTGGAGGCCAGAGTTTTATTGAAAACACTTATAACAAGGTAGAACAACTTAAAGCCTTAATTACAAGAAAAGGCGCATCAACCAAAATTGAAATTGATGGTGGTGTGACCAACAAAAACGCAAAACAACTTGTTGATGCTGGCGCAGATGTTCTAGTAGCAGGTAGCTATGTTTTTAAAAGTTCTAACCAGCCCGAAACCATAAAAGATTTAAAAGCTTTAGCCAATTCTTAAAGTAGTTTTTCCAAATAGTATAATAAATCGGTAGACGATACAATACCTACCAATTCTCCATTATCCACAATTGGTAATGCATGAAAACCTCTTTCTGCCAAAATTCTAGCAACCTCTTTTATTGAAGCATTACTTCTAACGGTTACAACATCTTTCGCCATTACTTGCTCAATTGTAAAGGAATTATATACTACAGAATCAACAGAATCCGTATCATCTGAGGTTTCAGAAAAACTAATCCGCATTAAATCAGTAAAACTTAGCATGCCTATTATAACACCATTAGCCATTACCGGAATATGTTTAATTTTATGCCTTTTAAACAAAACTTCAGCTCTTTCTAAATCTTCACTAGGCGTAATTGCAATAATGTTTTTGGTCATTATTTCAGAAATTGGAATTTGCTGTCTCATAATTTTTAGGTTTTAAATTCTTTACTAAAATTACATCACTATTAAATGAAATTTATCAATTATTAGAAATTAAACGAGATTAAAAAATTGATTTAAAACTGCAATAACAGGTATTTTATAAGGTCTGTTGTAGTTACTATACCAACAAGCTTATTATTATCAACCACAGGCAACGCATGAAATTCTTTTGTTGATAGAATTTCTGCTACTTCTTTTATTGAATTTGAGGAAGATACGCTTACAACACTATTTTTCATAACTTGTTCTATACTAAACATATTATAAACCAATTCATCAGCCGAACTGTCGTCGCTGTCAGTCATATCGGCAAAACTTAAACGTAGGAGGTCTGAATAACTTAACATCCCAATAATTTTTTTGCCATCAACTACAGGAATATGTCTAATTTTATGACGTTTAAATAAGTGCTCTGCTGTTTCTAATTTATCTGTTTTTTTTAATGTGATGACATCCTCAGTCATTATCATTGAAATTGGCGCTTTTTTTATCATGACATTAATTTTTAAAATTTAGTTACTCTAAAATTATTAAACTAAACACTGAAAAACCATGATAAAAGTCATGGAGAAGAATTAATTACCCTTAAAACCAAAGTAGAACTATTATTTCTCTTTATAATTAACACTAAGGTTCAAGATAAGACTTAAAAAAATCTTCTAAGGCAACATCTGATAACTGAGTACTTTAAGCAAATGATTGTTAAACTAAGTAACTTGTTATATAATATGCTACACTAAATATAAATGATTTTGTCCCGTGGTTAAATCCATTTTATATAATGTAACAACATAATTGTTTATTTTTATATTAGTTAATATTATGAATTTTAAAACTCCTTTTAAATATGACATCATCAACCAAAGCTCAGTTATTAAAAACAAGCACGCCCACAATAGCAACCATATTATTTAAATTAGGCTTTAAAAATCAATTTATTCAAGATGTTAAACCATTGGCGTACGGAAAACCAAATATGGTTGGAGAAGCGTATACCCTTCGTTATATCCCCGCCAGAGAAGACTTAAATCCTATCACCGTATTTAGAGACCCAAAGCATCCACAGCGTGTTGCGGTAGAACAATGTCCTGAAGGATCCGTTTTAGTTATGGACAGTAGGAAGTCTGCCAGAGCGGCTTCAGCAGGATCAATTTTAATAACCAGACTCATGGTTCGCGGTGCAGCTGGCGTAGTTACAGATGGCGGATTTAGAGACTCAGGCATTATAGCAAAATTACCCTTCCCTTCTTTTCACAAAACACCTTCGGCTCCTACAAATTTAACGCTGAATCAAGCATTAGATATTAATGTTCCTATTGGCTGTGGAGATGTAGCCGTTTTTCCTGGAGATGTTATAGTTGGTGATGACGATGGGGTTATGGTAATCCCTGCACACGTAGCCGACAAAGTGGCTGAAGAGGCAAGCAAAATGGAATTATATGAAGCTTACGTTACGGAGAAAGTTATGGAAGGTAGACCAATTATTGGTTTATACCCTTTAACTTCTGAAGACAATATTAAAGATTTTGAAAATTGGAAAGCATTAAAAGAACACTAGTGCTTTTGAAAACAAAAAGACTTTGCTTACAAATTCAAGCAAACTTGAATTTAACAGCAAAGTCTTTTTTATATTCGTGACCTCGAGAGGGTTCGAACCTCCAACCATCAGAGCCGAAATCTGATATTCTATCCAGTTGAACTACGAGGCCATTTTTCAATATTCAATATTCAATATTCAATATTCAATATTCAAAACTAAATTATTAATTGTTTTGCTTCGCACAAAAATGTGAATATTTTAAGACAATTTTGCCTTTACAATATTTGAAATGGTTTTACCATCAGCTTGTCCTGCTAATTCTTTACTTACCATCCCCATAACTTTCCCCATATCTTTCATGCCTTCTGCTCCTACTTGATCTATGGTGGCTACAACTACTTTTTCAATTTCCTCATCGGTTAATGCTTCTGGCAAAAACTGACTAATTACTTCTGCCTCATCAATTTCAGGTAAGGCTAAATCCTTTCTGTCCTGTTCCAAATAAATGGCCGCACTATCTTTACGCTGCTTAACTAACTTTTGAAGTAATTTAAGCTCTTGCTCTTCTGTTAATTCTTCTTTCGCACCACTTTCAGTCTGAGCCAATAAAATAGCCGATTTTACCGCACGTAATGCTGTTAAAGCTGTTTGATCTTTTGATTTCATAGCTGCTTTTAAAGCTGTCATTACTTCTTGTTGTAAACTCATAATTTTATAATTTTAACTGAATGCGAAGATAAAGAAAAGTTGGAAGTACAAAGTTAGAAGTATGAAGAAAAAGAAATAAAAAAAGATTCCCTCATTCGATGGAATGACTAAATATTACTAAATAAAAAACCCGAAAAATTGAGGGAACTTTTCGGGTCATTAAATAACACACTAGGTTAAATTAGTAATAACTAGTCTACGTTATCGTGTAGAAATGAGTTATTACTTCTTAATTGAATATCATCATTATCATCAACACCAATACTTGTTCTTGACATATCGGTTTCAGATGAATGCTTTGCATCGTTTAAATCAATACCTTGACGTCTGTAAGCTGGTATTTTTTCTATATCGTCAATTTTGGCATTATTAAACTTATAATTAAAGTCTTTCATTTTACGTCTGCGTTCTTCAGCACGTTCTTTTAGCAATTCAGAAATCGGACTATCCATTGGGTCAATTTCCTCTGCACTTTCTTCTTTTAAAGAAGGTTTTGCAACCATCTTTCTTTCAAAAACCACCTCTTCATCAACTTCTTCTAATACTTCTTTTGAAGTTTTTTGAGTTTTATTCATTGAAGATTCTACTTCAATATAATCATCCAAAGCATATCTAATATCACCTTTTTCGTTAGTCTCATTAACCGTAATTAATTCAACGTAATCATTAACCGCTATATCTTTTACATCATCTGTTAAATCATAAGAAATATCATCATCCATTTCTTCTTCAACTTCATTTGAATTTGACAACGGCAAATCGAAAGTTAAAGTGATTTGTTGCTCTTCTTCAATATAGTCTGAAATGACTTCAATATCTTGAACATCTTCAATATCAGCAATCATTCTAGTTACTGGCTTGATAATAAAGTCATCTTCTTCTTCAAGGTTAGAAATAGCAGCGCTTACTTCATCATAAACAACATTGATGTTTTTTATGATTTCTGAAGTTGGTATTAATTTAAATTCCTCTTCTACTTTTTTAACTGGTTCCTTTTTTGAAAAAATAACAGTTTCTTCAGGTTCAATATCTAAAGTATGACGCACAATTGGTGTTTCTTTCTTTTCTTCTAACACAATAATTGGCTCGATAACAACAGGCTCCTTAACTTTTACTTTTGCTTCTAATTCTTTATCGTCACTTAAAGAGTGTACTACTTTTTTAGTTTCCGTGTTAGAAATTTCATCTTGTTGTTCAATATTAAAACCAGTTGCAATAATAGTAACTGCGATAGACTCCTCTAAAGATTCATCTTCACCAACACCCATAATGATATTTGCGCCATGGCCAGCTTCATTTTGTATATGATCATTAATTTCTCCTATTTCATCAATAGTTATTTCTTGAACACCAGAAACGATTAACAGTAAAACATTTTTAGCACCTGTAATTTTATTATCATTTAACAAAGGAGAATCAAGCGCCTTGCGAATTGCCTCCTGAGCACGATTTTTACCTGAAGATAACGCCGATCCCATAATGGCAGTTCCACTATTACTTAAAACCGTTTTAGCATCACGTAAATCAATATTTTGTGTGTAGTGATGTGTAATAACTTCAGCTATACCACGAGCAGCGGTTGATAACACTTCATCTGCTTTAGAAAAACCTGCCTTAAACCCAAGGTTTCCATAAACTTCACGAAGTTTGTTGTTGTTAATTACAATTAAAGAATCTACTACATTTCTTAATTTTTCTATCCCTTTTTGAGATTGCTCAATACGCATTCTACCTTCAAACTGAAAAGGCATGGTTACAATACCTACTGTTAAAATGTCTAAATCTTTAGCCATTTTAGCAATAATTGGCGCAGCTCCTGTTCCAGTTCCGCCGCCCATTCCAGCAGTAATAAATACCATTTTGGTATTAGAATCTAGCATTTGAGAAATATCATCAAAACTCTCAACAGCCGATTGCTCACCGATATCTGGGTTTGCTCCTGCACCTAACCCTTCGGTTAAATTTAAGCCTAATTGGATTTTGTTTGGGACACCACTATTTTGCAAAGCTTGGGCATCTGTATTACAGACATAAAAATCAACGCCTTTAATACCTTGTTGAAACATGTGATTTATGGCATTGCTACCACCGCCACCAACACCTATGACTTTTATAACATTAGATTGATTTTTGGGTAAATCAAATGAAATACTTGTTTCGAATTCTTTTTTGCTGCTCATAAAATTCTGTTTTTTGGGGATTTTGTACTTAATATTTTTAATTCAATGGTTTTAATTACTCCGCGTTATCTAAAAAATCTTTAACGCGCTCTGTTAATTTATCTAGGAAAGAGCGTCTTTCCTTAACAGGTGGTTCTTTTGTTTCTTCTTCAATAGCAGATTCTGCCTCGTTATTAATTTGCTCTTCTTGCAATTCAATTTTCTTTCTTTCTTGGCGTTTTAAACCATCTAACACCAAACCTACTGCCGTTGCGAATAGTGGGCTTGTAACATCATCATCACTATTGCCAGCTAAATGCTCATTAGGATAACCTATTCTGGTATCCATTCCTGTTATATATTCTACTAATTGCTTTAAATGTTTTAATTGCGCACCTCCACCAGTTAAAACAATCCCAGCTATTAGCTTTTTCTTTTGCTCTTCGTGTCCGTAATTTTTTATTTCAACATACACTTGCTCTACGATTTCAACAACACGCGCATGAATAATTTTTGATAGATTTTTTAAGGTAATTTCTTTTGGCTCTCTTCCTCTTAATCCAGGAATAGATACAATCTCGTTATCCTTATTTTCCCCAGGCCATGCAGAACCAAATTTAATTTTCAATAATTCTGCTTGCTTTTCAATAATTGAGCAACCTTCTTTTATATCTTCAGTAATCACATTTCCTCCGAAAGGAATAACTGCTGTATGACGAATAATACCGTCTCTGAAAATAGCTAAATCGGTAGTTCCACCACCTATATCAATTAATGCTACACCAGCTTCTTTTTCTTCTTGACTCAATACAGCATTTGCTGATGCTAAAGGTTCTAAAGTGATACCTTCTAAATTCAACCCAGAACTTTGTACACATCGTCCAATATTTCTAATGGATGATACTTGCCCAACAACCACATGGAAATTTGCTTCCAAACGACCTCCATACATGCCTATAGGCTCTTTAATTTCAGCTTGACCATCAACTTTATACTCCTGCGGCAAAACATGAATAATTTCTTCTCCAGGAAGCATAACCAATTTATGAACCTGATTAATTAACCTATCAATATCATCCTCATCAATAACCGTTTCAGAATTCGAGCGGGTTATGTAATCACTATGTTGTAAGCTACGAATGTGCTGTCCTGCTATACCTACCGTTACCTCATCAATCTTCATATCTGCAGCAATTTCAGCTTCCTGAACGGCTTGTTGAATAGACTGGATAGTTTGCGTTATATTATTTACAACACCGCGGTGCACACCCAAACTTTTAGATTTACCAATACCTAAAATCTCGACTTTCCCGTATTCATTCTTACGACCAATCATAGCCACAATTTTTGTGGTTCCTATGTCTAATCCTACTGCTAAATTATGCTCCATAGTCTAATTTTTGGTACATATTACTTGGTTTTCAAACTGTAAATTCACTTTACTGTAATTGTTCAAGGTGTTATCTTTTTGATTTTTTTTATAAAATGCCTTTAGGTTATTAATTTTTTTATCTAAAAAATCTTCATTACCTAACTTTACTAAAAAATCACATTTTCTAAGTCTTAAATAAAGCTCTTTATTAATATCTTGATGAATCTCAAAAACATGTTTTTTCAAAAACTCATCTTCATTAATTTTTCGTGCTATTTTATAAACGTTTTTTAAATTATTTTTTTCAATATAACCAGTAACCAATGGTACTCTTGCGGAATAATTTTTTGACAATGGCATGTATAATCCTTCATCATCAATGTAATAAGACGCATTTGTACTTATCCTTGCAATAGGCGTTTTTTGCTCTATTTCTGCGTTAAGTGTGCCATTTACAGCAACATACACTTCTGCAGTTTTTATCATTGGATTAGATTTGAGGGTATTTTCTAATTCATTCAAAACTAAAGTTTCTTTAGGCATGTTTTTAACACCACCGTAATTTTGTATTAACAATTTACTAACAGTCTCATTTGTTATAAAAAGATTGTTTTCTCCAATGAATTTAACATGTGGTGCTGATAAATTTCTATGTGCATTTCTTGATGATGAAAATGCAAACAGAAAGACCACTAAGCCTAGCAATACAATCATTTTTATGTAATTCCAATTAACTCGCAACGCTAAATTCTTTTTTAATTCGTTTTACTTCTTCTCCAATATCACCAGCACCAATAGTTATAATAACCTGAGCACTACTTTCGTGTATTTTAGCTAGTAAGTCTGATTTACCCACCAACTGCTTGTTTTTATTATTTACTTTGTCTAGCAGCCACTTTGAAGTAACACCTTCCATTGGCATTTCCCTAGCTGGATAAATCTCTAACAAAATAAGTTCATCAAACTGCGATAAACTTTTAGCAAAATCATCAGCAAAATCTCGAGTTCGGCTAAATAAATGTGGCTGAAAAATAGCCAACACCTTTTTTTCTGGATACATTTCTCTTACCGCCTGATGTACAGCATTTATTTCTTCCGGATGGTGCGCGTAATCATCAATAAACACCAAATCGTCAGTTTTAATATGATACGTAAACCTGCGTTTAACTCCTTTGTATGATGCTAAAGCATTGGCGAGCTGTTGGTATGGGCAACCGTATTCTACAGCCATCGCCAAGGCTATTAATGCATTCGACAAATTATGTCTACCAGGCAGGTTAAATTGTAAATTTTCAAGTACCGTTTTTGGTGTTTTGACATCAAAAACATATGTACCGTTTTCTATTTTTATATTTTGAATATTGTAATCTGAATCGTCTTCAATGCCATAGGTAATCCCCTTTAACGGTAATCCATTTTTAACAAACAACTTGCCGTTAGGTTTAATTCTTTTTGAAAAGTCTATGAAAGATTTTTTCAATTCTGAAGCATCACCATAAATATCTAAATGATCAGCATCCATTGAAGTAACACAAGCAAAGTCTGGCGATAACGTTAAAAACGAACGATCAAACTCATCTGCTTCAACTACAGAAACCTCCGTTCCTTTTAATATTAAATTAGAATTATAGTTTTCACTAATCCCTCCTAAAAATGCCGTTAAAGGCACCTGACACTCATGCATTAAATGTCCTAAAATACTAGTAGTGGTTGTTTTTCCGTGTGTTCCAGCAACTGCCAAACAAAATGTATTTTCAGTTATTAAACCAAGGATCTGAGAGCGTTTTAAGACCTGAAACCCATTATTCATAAAATAGTTTAACAATTGAGAATCCTTTGGAATAGCTGGCGTATACACAACCAATGTGTTTTCAATATTTTGAAATTTTGATTTTATATTAGCAACAGCATCTGAAAAATGAACATCAACACCCAATGCCTCCAAACTATCAGTAATATCAGTTTGTGTTTTATCATAACCAGCAACATCTTTTTTATTCGCATGAAAATAACGCGCCAAAGCACTCATGCCAATCCCACCAATACCTATAAAAAAGACGTTATGTATGTTTTTTAAATTCATTATTCTATTTCAAAAGTTTTTCTACTTCGTCAGCTATATCTTTTGTTGCGTTTGTTAACGCTAATTTTTTTATGTTCGCTCCTAATGTTTTTTGCTTTTCAGGCGAATTCAGTAATTGTGTAAACTTATTTTCAAAATCGGCATCCAAATCTTCTTCTTTTATCATTATTGCCGCATTTTCATTCACAATAGACATGGCATTTTTTGTTTGGTGATCTTCCGCCACATTTGGCGATGGGATAAAAATTACCGGTTTACCAACTATGCATAATTCTGAAACAGAACTTGCTCCTGCCCTTGAAATCACAATGTCAGCCGCAGCATAAGCCAAATCCATATTATTTAAGAATTCAAATACGTGGATACTTTTTGTGTTACCATGAATTTTATATTGCTGATAATACAGCTTTCCACATTGCCATATTATTTGAATATTTTGCATATCAAAAAAATCTAATTTTTTTTCAATTAGCTGATTAACCCTTCTGGCACCTAAACTTCCTCCAATAATTAGCAGCGTTAATTTATTAGGTTGTAAATCAAAAAACTTTTTAGCCTCATCAACTTTTGATTCCACATCCAACAACCCTTGTCGTACAGGGTTTCCTGTTTTAATAATTTTATCCTTCGGAAAAAAGCGCTCCAAACCATCATAGGCCACACATATTTTTTTGGCCTTTTTTGATAATAATTTATTTGTAATTCCTGGATAAGAATTTTGTTCTTGAATTAAAGTTGGAATATTTTTTAAAGCTGCTACATGCAATAATGGACCACTTGCAAAACCTCCCGTTCCAATAGCCACATCGGGCTTAAATGACTTAATAATTTTATAGGCGTTCAAAAGACTACTGGTTACTTTAAAGGGAAAACTTAAGTTCTTTAAAGTAAGCTTTCGCTGAATTCCAGAAATCCATAAACCTTTTATATCATATCCAGCTTGAGGTACTTTTTCCATTTCCATTCTATCACTAGCTCCAACAAATAGAAACTCAGCATCTGGAAAACGAGATTTTAACTCGTTTGCAATAGCGATGGCAGGATAGATATGACCTCCTGTTCCTCCTCCAGATAATATGATTTTATAATGACTCATTTACAACGCTTCTGAAAGTATTTCTAATGGATTATCTTCATTTATTTCTTGCTCTTTTATCTCTTCTCTTTTTGCACTAACACTTAATATGATCCCTATGGCTAAACACGTCATCCAAATAGAAGTTCCTCCACTACTAATAAGCGGTAATGTTTGGCCAGTAACTGGGAATAACTCAACCGCAACAGCCATATTTATTAATGCTTGAAATACAATCGGTAGACCAACTCCTAACACTAGAAGTTTCCCAAAAATGGTATCTGATTTCTGAGCAACGATCACAATTCTGAAAAGCAACCAGAGATATAAAATCATGATTACAGCCCCTCCTAACAAGCCATATTCTTCAATAATAATCGCAAAAATGAAATCGGATGATGATTGCGGTAAAAAATTCTTTTGCATACTTTTCCCCGGACCTACACCCCAAATTTGACCTGTAGCAATGGCTATTTTTGCTTTCTCTATCTGATAATCTGCCTCAGTATCTTCAGGGTTTGAAAAACTTTCAATTCTTCCCATCCAGGTATCAATTCTATTTGGCATCGCATCTGGAAAGGCTTTTGCAATCAATACAAACAATACTAAAACCAATATTCCAGAACCAATTATAACCGCTAAATAGCGTAAAGGATACCCGCCAAGAAAAACCAACATTACAACCATTAAAAACATGATTGCTGCTGTTGAAAAATTAGCAGGAAGAATAAGAATTAGTACAAAAAAAACAGGAATCCAAAGCGGTAAAATAGATGCTTTAAAGGTTACAATTTCATCCTTAATTTTCGACATGTACCTTGCCACATAAACCATGAGAACAACGGCTGCCAAAGTGGATGTTTGAAATGACATTCCCACAAATGGTATTTGAATCCAT
>NZ_JBATHX010000179.1:0-2835 GCF_049667265.1 Algibacter sp.
GTATAACAAAAACTTTTTTGTTTAACTTCAAATAATTTCCTATTGTGATATGAACGGTTTCCTCAATATCTTTGCCCGAAATTTCAATAACATCGTCTGTATCATAAACCATATTTGCCAATGATAAATTGAATTCACCTTTTTGGCTAGAAGCAGTTCTTAAAAATGCAGACGGAATACTTACAGAAGCATTTTCTAAAGGGAAGTTTTGCTCGTTTACAATAGTTCCTTTTATTTCTAAATCATCTTGGGAGCTCATTATAAAACAAGAACTAAAAATGAGAATGGTTAGTAATTTTTTCATTTGGTTGTATTTAGGTACAAGTAAATAAAAAATCAGGCATAAAGCATTTTTAATCGATGAAACACAATATAAATTGAATTTCATCCTGTTTTTTGACTGTTTATCGGAAATTTTAAAATCACAGAATTGTTTTAGTAAATAAAAAAAGAAAACCAAAATGGAAACAATTTGTTATTTGGGCGCTACCGCAAGGGTCGGGCTATTCATTGCAAGTCCTCGCACCTCCTACGTCGGGCTGTGGGCTTTCCATTGCTATCCCTAGCGCAGTATCTGCCAACCAATATTTTTTAAATAACCCTTAGTGTGTTTGGTTTGATTATTGCTATATTTAAACCAATGAATTTAAAAAAACTTTCCTTACGCACGCGCATATTCCTAGCCATGATTTTGCTGGTATTAGTAGGGTCTGTTTTAATTTCGGCAGTAGCCATATATCAATATAACGAACAAAGTAAAGATTATCACGAAGGCAGATTAGAGCGAAAAGAAGCCAGTATTCAAACACATTTAAAACGGGTTTTAAACGGGAGGCAAAATACATGGGAAGTTAAAACCGAAAACATCCCGTTAATTTTCAAAGAGGAAATCTACAATATTGCAGACATTCATAAGCTTCAAATTAATTTATACGATTTAGATGGCGGCCTATTAATTTCTTCAAAGGCAGGTTTGCAAAACGAAATAGCCGATAAATGTATTGATGCTGAGGTTATGAATGCATTAACTCAAAATATTGAGTTTGATAATACCTCCGAAATAGCACAACATAGGTATGTAGATATACACAAGGAAAACGGGGAAACATTTCAGTCGTCTTATACCTATATTACTGATAACCGATCTAAAGCCATTGCTGTTTTAAATATTCCTTATTTAGAAAAAGACGATTTTCTAGTTAAAGAATTGCAAGAGTTTTTAAAACGGATTGGGTTTGCATTTATCTTAGTATTATTAACGGCCATTGCCATTGCCTTTTGGTTGTCTAAATACATTACAAAATCGTTAAAAACCATTAGCGATAAAATAAATACCACGAGACTAGAAAGACGCAATGAAAAAATTGAGGTAGATGATACTAGCGAAGAAATTTCAGCATTAGTAACTTCGTATAATAGTATGATTGATGAACTTCAAGAAAGTGCGGTACAATTAGCACGAAGCGAGCGAGAACAAGCATGGAGAGAAATGGCAAAACAAGTAGCGCATGAAATTAAGAATCCATTAACGCCCATGCGATTAACGGTGCAAAATTTTCAGCGCAAGTTTAATCCAGAAGACGAAAATATCCACTCAAAACTCGACGAATACACCAAAACTTTAATTCAGCAAATTGATACAATGAGTTCTATTGCATCGGCATTTTCAAATTTTGCAAAAATGCCAGCTCAGCAAAACGAAACTTTAAATGTGGTAAAAATTGTAAAATTGGCATTAGATATTTTTAATGAAGATTATATAGTTTTTACTTCTGATGCCAAAGAAATTATTGCAAAACTGGATAGAACCCAACTCATTAGAGTGGTTACAAACTTGGTTAAAAATGCTATTCAAGCCATACCAGATAACAAAACACCAAATATTATTATAAACGTAGGGAAGGAAAATGGTAGTGTAATAATTACGGTTGCCGATAATGGCGCAGGTGTGACCGAAGAGAACAAAGAAAAGGTGTTCGAACCAAAATTTACAACCAAAACAAGTGGTATGGGACTTGGTTTGGCAATGGTAAAAAACATAGTAGAAACCTATAAAGGAACCATCTCCTTTAATTCAGAGAAGGACAAGGGAACAACTTTTAAAGTTACCTTTCCATTAAACTAAAAAATTGATAATTAATGTCACCTTTTGAGTAATTAAAAGGTTTTAAAAAAATAAATAAATGTCGTACAACAACATACTTTCAGAAGAAAACAATGGCATCACAACCCTTACAATAAATCGGCCAAAAAAATTAAACGCATTAAATCGAGAAACTATTGAAGAGCTGCACGACGCATTTGATGATGCCAATAATGACAAAAACACTAAAGTTATTATAATAACTGGAAGTGGTGAAAAGGCTTTTGTGGCTGGTGCAGATATTAGCGAATTTGCCGATTATGATGTGAGCGAAGGAACCAGATTAGCTGCAAAAGGGCAAGAATTGTTATTTAATTTTGTCGAAAATCTTTCAACGCCAGTTATTGCTGCAGTAAATGGTTTTGCGCTTGGTGGTGGTTTAGAACTAGCCATGGCAGCACATTTTAGAGTAGCTAGTGATAATGCTAAACTCGGACTTCCAGAAGTGTCTCTGGGAGTTATTCCAGGCTATGGTGGCACACAGCGGTTACCACAATTAGTTGGTAAAGGGCGAGCAATGGAAATGATTATGACAGCAGGTATGATTGATGCGAATCAGGCATTGAATTATGGTTTGGTAAATCATGTAACAACACCAGAAGAATTACTTCCGCTTTGCGAAAAAATAGCATCTAAAATTTCTAGTAACTCAACAGTTGCCATTAGTGCAGCCATTAGAGCCATAAACGCCA
>NZ_JBATHX010000180.1:0-3307 GCF_049667265.1 Algibacter sp.
GTTTTATATAAAGCTTTTCGTTTATCAATTTTTTTGTATTTGTAATTAAACACAAGCACCGTTGTGGGTTGCGGGTTTTCGGCATATTTAGCCAATTTATCAATAGAGCGCGATAAGTCTTGAGCTTCCTTAACAATCACCACTTGGTATTCGGCCATCATTGGGTAGCGTTTGGCATTTCCAATAATATCATCAATAGTTACATCTCTTCCATACAACACCATTTGGTTAAAACCGCGTTCTTCTTCAGCTAAAACAGTCGTTTCAATAAAATCAGAAATTTTATCAATATAATAAGCCTCCTCACCCATTAAAAAATAAATAGGTTTCAGATTTTTGTTTTTTATGTCTGTTACTAGTTGTTTGACTTCGTCCAAATTCTATTAAATTTTCAAATTACAAACTCCAAATATTTAAATACTAAATTTAGAATTTCAATTTATAAATTGTGATTTATAGTTGTGTAGTTTAACTTTGAAAACTAAACACGAAAAATATTGCAGGCGCTTAATTTTCCAAAGTATTCATTCCGATTCAAAAATAGCGAAAATAAAGTTTCTATTTTTGATCCTATACGCAAAAAATTTATCGTTTTACAACCAGAAGAATGGGTGCGACAACATTGCATTCAATTTCTAATACAAGAAAAAGGCTATCCTTCATCTTTAATTAATGTTGAAAAGGAATTGATTATTAACTCATTAAAAAAACGCTACGATATTGTGGTTTATAATTCAGATGGAAGTATCCACCTTATTGTGGAATGTAAAGCACCTAAAATTAGCATCAAACAAAATACATTCGATCAAATTGCACGTTATAATTTAGAGTTAAATGCTACTTTCTTGATGGTAACCAACGGATTAAATCATTATTATTGCCAAATGGATTTTGAAAATGAACGCTATCAATTTTTAAAAGATATCCCAGAATATAATTTATGAAATTAGCAGTAGTCATACTAAACTGGAACGGAAAAAAACTCTTAGAACAGTTTTTACCATCGGTTATTCAACATTCAAATAATGCCGATATTTATGTTGCAGACAATGCCTCTACTGATAATTCAGTTGCTTTTGTAAAGACAACCTTTCCAACTATAAAAATTATTCAAAATAGCAAAAATGAAGGTTTTGCAAAAGGCTATAATGATGCATTAAAATCAGTCGATGCCGATATTTTTTGCCTAGTAAATAGTGATGTTGAAGTAACGCCAAGCTGGTTATTGCCCGTAATTAAAACCTTTAAAGAAAACGCCAATACAGCTATTATTCAACCCAAAATACTCGATTTTAAAAACAAAGAATATTTCGAATATGCTGGTGCAGCTGGTGGGTTTATTGATAAATATGGCTATCCGTATTGCCGCGGTAGAATTTTTGAAACTTTAGAAAAAGACCACGGACAGTTTAATGACACGTCTGAAATATTTTGGGCAACAGGAGCATGTTTATTCATTAGAAGCAACGTTTTTAAGCATTTAAAAGGTTTTGACGAATACTTTTTTGCACATATGGAAGAAATAGATTTATCCTGGCGTGCAAAAAACTTAGGCTATTCAATAAAATATGTTGGCAAATCAGAAATTTATCATGTTGGTGCGGCTACTTTAAAAAATACGAATCCAAAAAAAACATACCTAAATTTTAGAAATAGCCTTATTGCATTAACTAAAAATGCTAATGGTTTTATACTTGGAAAAATATTTGTGCGATTAATTTTAGATGGTATTGCAGGTATAAAATTTCTATTCGACCTGCAACCAAAACATACTTTCGCTATTCTTAAAGCACATGTTAATTTCTATTTTCATTTAAACCGAGTGTTAGCCCAGAGAAAGTCTATAAAAAACAAAATAAAGTACTATTCTAGAACATCCATAGTATTTGATTATTTCGTAAATAAAAAAACAAAATACAATAGTTTATAACTCGTTTGTAAAAGTTTTGTTAAAATGTTAAAATCCAACGAATTTTATATACTTTTGTGCTAATAATTAGAAAATTAATCCTTAATAATAATCATGAAAAAAATTTTATTACTTAGCGTATCTGCAATGCTTTTACTAAGTTCATGTGTATCAAAAAAATTGTTCACAGATCTTGAAGCAAAACAAAAAGAAACTCAAGACTTACTTAACTCTGCAACTGTAAAACTAAATGCATGTCTAGAAGATAGAGCATCTGCTACTGCACGTGTTGAAGCTATGAAAGATCAGCTTGACGATTTAAAAAAGAACAACAATGCCTTAATTAAAAGTTCTCAAGACTTAACAGAATTAACTTCTAAAGGAGCAACAAACCTTGAAAAATCTTTAGAGTCATTACAAGAAAGAGATTTAAAAATCACACGTTTACAAGATGCTATTTCAAGAAAAGACAGCGTAACGTTAGCTTTAGTAACAAGCTTAAAACGTGAAGTTGGTATTAACGATCCAGATATTGAAGTGAGTGTTGAAAAAGGTGTAGTATTTATATCTATCGCCGATAAATTATTATTCCAAAGCGGAAGCTATATTGTAAACTCTAGAGCTAAAGAAGTATTGGCAAAAGTTGCAAAAGTTGTTAATAGCAAACCAGATTTCGAAGCTATGATTGAAGGTCACACAGACAGCCAATCATATAGCAAAGGTGTGTTACTTGATAACTGGGATTTAAGTGTAAAACGTTCTACATCTATCATCAGAGTATTACAAGAACTTGGTGTTAACCCAGGTCAATTAATCGCTGCTGGTCGTAGTTCTTACGTACCTTTAGCCGATAATGATACTGCTGAAAACAGAGCAAAAAACAGACGTACTCGTGTGGTAGTACTTCCAAAAATCGATCAGTTTTACGACATGATTGAAAAAGAAATGAAAAACTTAGAAACTAGTAAGTAATACTAAATTCTATAAACATATTTAAAAAGCTCAATCGAAAGGTTGGGCTTTTTTTTATTCCCTTGAAAAAGGGAATCTCACAACTGTTTTTTTTTAAAATGGGCGTTACGCCCAAAAAAAATAATTGAAATTCATTTAATAAGATTCCTGCATTCGCAGGAATTTAGAAAATTTCCAAACTCCCCTTACCTGCTCTAACAACAACTGGTTCTGCCTCCGATAAATCGATAACCGTTGATGGCTCGTTGTCGCCATAACCACCATCAATAACCAAATCGACCAAATTACCCCATTTTTCTAAAATTAATTCTGGGTCGGTGGTGTACTCCAAAACTTCATCTTCATCATGAATAGAGGTTGAAATAATGGGATTTCCAAGTTGCTTTACAATTTCTAGAGCTATATTATTTGCAGGCACACGAATAC
>NZ_JBATHX010000181.1:0-25234 GCF_049667265.1 Algibacter sp.
GGTTTCTAAAGGAGAAATAGACATACCAGCGTTTGGTTAAATCGCCTTTGGCATTATATATTTTAGGTGTAGAATATTGGGTTTTTAGGGTCAAATCGTGTTCTGGATTGTATTCAAAAACGTGTTCACTTTTGTACTCAAATGTAAGAATTTTGTTTAAACTAGACATAAAAAAAACGGTTTAGTGTGAACCAAACCGTTTGTTTATGCGCAATTTTGAATTGTAGCGAGAGGGGGGCACGATCCCCCGACCTCCGAGTTATGAATTTGGAGCAATACATATCAAATTAATATTAATACCTTTAAAATCAATTGTTTAACGATTTTTTAAATTTATTTGTCATCAAATGAATGCAATTGATATCAAAGAATGTTTTAGCTATGTTTTAGCAGCGTTTAATTATTAAGAATTGTATTTTTATTTTATATCAAATAATTATGTCATCAATCACCACTTTTTTAGTTAAGCGGCCAAATTCAAAAAAATTATATCCAATAACAATTAGGATTATTAAGGATAGAAAGCCAACGTACATTTATTTAGGTCAAGCTATTAAACTGACGCAATGGGATTCTAAAAATGGTCGAGTAAAGAATTCTCATCCTGATCATTTAGAAATAAATCAACTAATTATAAGTAAATTATCTAAGGCAAATAAAAGTCTCATAGAAGCAGAAATAAAAGACCAATATCTGTCGTCAAAAGGCATTAAGCAAAAAATTATTTCGAATAAAGCAGGTGATTTTTTTAAAGTTGCAAAAGTCTATTTAAAAAAGATTGAGGATAGAAATAAATTCCACCAATTTGATATTGAAATTAAGCGCATAGAAGTTTTTAAAGAATTTATAAAAAAAGATAAAATTTTTTTTAATGAAATAAGTATTGAATTACTCATAAAATTTGAGAACTTCTTACTTAGTAAACGTAACCTTTCAAAACGCACAGTAGTAAATTATATGATTACCATTAGAACCATTTTTAATTTGGCAATAGAAAATTCTTCAGCGGATGCAAAGTTATATCCTTTTGGAAAAGGTAAATACAAAATAAAATTTCCAGAAACTCAAAAGATAGGGTTGAATATTGATGAAATTAAAATTCTTGAAAACCTAAATGGGTTGACAGAAGCACAACAATATGCTTTAGATGTTTGGTTAATTAGTTTCTATTTTGCAGGTATAAGGGTTAGTGATGTATTAAAGTTGAAATGGAGTGATTTTATGGATGATCGATTGCATTACAGAATGGGAAAGAATAGTAAGTTAGTCTCATTAAAAGTTCCAAATAAAGTTGTAAATATTTTAAGTAAACTTGAGAGGGATTTGAACTCAGTATATATATTTAAAGAGTTGGAAGACGTTGATGAAAAAGACTATAAGTTATTAAGAACTAGAATAAAAACGGCAACAAGAAATTTTAATAGAAGGTTAGAAATAGTTGCGGTAAAAGCGGGAATAAATAAGAAATTGAGCATGCATATTGCACGGCATAGTTTTGGAAATATTTCTGGAGATAAAATTCCTATTCAAATGTTACAGAAATTATATAGACATTCTTCCGTGACAACTACAATATTATATCAGTCCAATTTTGTTCAACGAGATACAGATGAGGCGCTAGATAAAGTTATTAATTTTAATAAATAATTTATTTTGAAAATAAAGTGGGGCAATGCAAAATTTAGTTTTGGAGTATAAAAAGTGTTTAGTAGTGATTAAAAAATATTTGGATAATAAATTAAGTACCTTTTCTATTCTCTTTTTTTTTTTAATAAGTTTTATTCTTGTTCTTTTTATAGGATAGATTTTTCAGAAATGTACAGTAATTTAATTTCTAAATATGAAAATTTATAATTTTGAAAAATAGATATTCATACATTAAATATAGTAGTAAAAACAAAGTATTATACTTACCGATACTACAGGATAGTTTTTGTTTATTAGTATTTTAAATTTAATTACTTTTTTAAGGTTTTTATTTAATTGTATTTAATTAATGGAGGAAAGTTTAGTTAAAATAAAAAATTTAGATCGTAACGATATTCCCAAATACAAAATAATATATAATGCTTTTAAAGAGTCAATTGAGACAAAAACTTATAAACCTGGAGATAGCATACCTTCTATAAATGAATTTAGTAAAGCGTATAGAATTTCTAGAGATACAGTCTATAAAGCATACACATTATTAAAGAATCAAGGCTTAATAAAATCTACTCCCAACAAAGGGTATTATATAAATGACAACAAACTAAAGGTGCTTTTGTTAATAAGCACTTTTAAGGCCTACAAAGAAGTCATGTATCATTCTTTTATGGAAAAATTACCTGATAATGTAATTGTGGATTTACAATTTCATCATTATAATGTTAAGAATTTCAAGAATATGTTAGATCTTGATTCTGGAGAATATTACAAATACATTGTCATGGGTTTTAATCATCCAGAGGTAATAAAAGCTATTAAAAAAATAGATGATAATAGACTTTTATTGATAGATTGGGATTTGTCTTCAAAAAAAACAACAAATTACCTTTTGCAGGATTTTGGTAAAGGATTTTATAAATGTTTAGAAAATGCTCTGCATTTATTTAAAAAATATGATACTATTAATTTTATATATCCTGAATATAGTTTTCATCCTTGGGAAAGTGTCGCCTTTTTTAAAAAATTCTGTAATAAACATAACCTTCACCATCGCGTCATAAAAAGTTCAAAAGAATTTAAAATTAAAACCAGAAATGCTTATATAAGTGTGAATGATAGAATGCTTTATGAGTTACTTGATCAATGTCTTTTGTACAATTTAGATCTAGGAAAAGATATAGGAGTATTGTCGTATAACGAAACTCCTATTAAAAGGTTAACATACAAAGGTATTTCGGTAGTTTCGGTCGATTTTAAAGAGTTTGGAGCTAGGGCAGCAGATTTTATTACATCTAATAAACAAATTCAATTATATCTACCAACTACTTTAACTTTACGACAATCATTATAATTTAGTTTCTTAGGTATAAATTTCATTAAAGTTATGGTTTGATTTTTTAGGTAATTATAATAAGCGTGCAGGACAGAACAGGACGGGTAAGCTTGCCTTCTTTTCTATATTTGTTTGTAAGCTGAGTTTTAATAAACTTAAAAATTTAAGTTGAATTTAGCGATTATAATACTTAATAGTTAATGAATAAAACAATTGTTTTAACCGGTGCTGGTGGCGTCCTTTGCGGAACATTAGCAAAAGCACTAGCAAAAGAAGGGCACAATATTGCCGTATTAGATTTGCAAAAAGATGCTGCAGATAGAATTGCAAATGAGATTAATAATAAGGGAGGAAAAGCAATTGGAGTAACTGCAAACGTGCTTGAAAAGGAATCTTTACAAAAAGCAAAAAAAGAGGTAAATGAGGTATTTGGTGGTTGCGATATTTTAATAAATGGAGCTGGAGGTAATCATCCCTTAGGAACAACAAGTAACCCTTTTTTACAAGCCGAAGATTTGCTTAATAAAGCCGAAGGTTTTAAAACGTTTTTTGATTTAGATCCTTCAGGTATTCAATTCGTTTTTAATTTAAATTTCATTGGAACGCTTTTACCTACTCAAATTTTTGCACCGGATATGGTTGGAAGAGAAGGATGTAGTATTTTAAACATTTCTTCCATGAATGCCTTTACACCACTAACTAAAATCCCTGCTTATAGTGGAGCCAAGGCTGCCGTTTCTAATTTCACGCAATGGTTAGCAGTTCATTTTTCAAAGGTAGGTATTCGGGTTAACGCGCTAGCGCCAGGGTTTTTCCTAACAGATCAAAATAGAAGTTTGTTAACTGAAAGTGATGGCAGCTTAACACCCCGCGGAAACCAAATTATTGAGCAAACACCAATGGGGAAATTTGGAGAACCGGAAGATTTAGTTGGTACGACACTTTGGTTATGCGGAGAAGGTTCTTCATTTGTTACAGGTGTTGTTATTCCAATTGATGGTGGTTTTAGTGCTTATAGTGGGGTTTAATTATATTTTAAAATGGCGGATAAAAAAACTATTAAGTGGGGAATTATAGGATGTGGGGATGTTGCTGAAGTAAAAAGCGGGCCTGCATTTCAAAAATGTGAAAACTCACAGCTATTGGGTGTAATGCGCAGGAATGGTGACTTGGCAAAAGATTTTGCGAAACGTCATAATGTTCCAACATGGTTTGATGATGCAGCTAAACTTTTTAATAATCAAGATATAAATGCAGTTTACGTTGCTACGCCACCGTCAACACACTTAGATTATGCATTAAAGGCTTTAAAAGCGGGTAAAGATGTTTATATAGAAAAGCCCATGGTACTCTCAAGTAAAGAAGCTTCGCTACTTGAAAATGCGGTTAACGAGAGTAATAATAAACTTGTTGTTGCACATTATAGGAGGTTTTTACCTATCTATTTAAAAGTTAAAGCTTTAATTGATAGCAATGCTATTGGGGCTATTAAATTTGTCGATTTAAGATTTTTACAACCTCATGATTTTAATGATAAAGCCACATGGCGATTGGATGCTGAAGTATCAGGAGGAGGGTATTTTCATGATATAGCACCACATCAAATAGATTTAATGTATCACTTCTTTGGTGCATATAATTCAGCTAAAGGTATTGCTGTAAATCAATCTAAAAACAATAAGGTTGATGATACGGTAAATGGTATTATCGATTTTAAAAACGGTATTCAGTTCAGAGGGATGTGGTCTTTTGCAATTCCTAAGTATTTAGAAGAAGATTGCTGTACAATTTTCGGCGAAGAAGGTAAAATAGCATTCTCATTTTATGAAGAAAAACTAACCTTAGATGCAAAAGGAGAAAGCCAAACTTTTAATTTTAAAAATCCTATAAATATACAGCAACCTATGATACAAGAAACTGTTAATTATTTTTTAGGAAAACGAAATAACCCATGCCCAGTAAAAGAGGGCATAGTGGTCATAAATTTAATGGAAGCATTTACAAACGCATAATAGATATATATGGAACAAACATGGAGATGGTACGGGCCAAAAGACCCAGTTACATTATCTGACATTAAACAGGCAGGGGCTACAGGTATTGTATCTGCGTTACATCATGTACCCAACGGAGAGGTTTGGACAGTTGATGAAATTCTAAAAAGAAAAGAAATAATTGAAACAGCAGGTTTAAAATGGTCTGTTGTAGAGAGTATTCCGGTACACGAAAATATCAAAACACGTTCAGGTAATTTCGAGAAATATATTCAAAATTATAAATCGAGCATTGAAAATTTAGCAAAGTGTGGTATTAAAATAGTATGTTATAATTTTATGCCTGTTTTAGATTGGACCCGAACCGACCTTAGTTTTGAGGTTGAAGATGGGTCTAAAGCACTTCGTTTTGATGTTGTTGCTTTTGCAGCTTTTGAATTGTTTTTGTTGAAAAGACCGGGAGCAGAAAATGACTATTCTGACGCACAACAGAAAGCAGCTAAAACCTATGTTGATAATCTTTCTGAGAAAAGTAAAAAACAATTAATTAATAATATTATTGCTGGATTGCCCGGTGCAGAAGAAGGTTATACTTTAAAACAATTTCAAACCATCTTAGATACTTACAAGAATATAGACGCCAAGGCATTAAGAGAAAATCTTGTGGCTTTCCTAAAAGCGATTATTCCAACGGCTTCTAAAAATGGAGTTTTAATGTGTATTCATCCTGATGATCCGCCATATCCAATTTTAGGTTTGCCTAGAGTAGTAAGTACAGAAGCTGATTACGCCTATTTGTTTGATAATGTGCCAGACAGATCAAACGGTATTACCTTTTGTACAGGTTCTTTAGGTGTAAGAGCCGATAACAATTTGGTAAACATATTTAAACGATTTGCCGATCGTGCTCACTTCTTACATTTAAGAAGTACAAAAAGAGATGATGAAGGTAATTTTTATGAAGCCAATCATTTAGAAGGCGATGTAGATGTCTATAATGTAGTTAAACAAATACTAGTAGAAGAAAAAAGACGAAAACAAGAAGGTAGATCAGATTTTGCTATACCTATGCGACCAGATCATGGGCACCAAATGCTTGATGATTTGCATAAAAAAACTAATCCTGGATATTCGGGAATTGGTAGGTTACGCGGTTTAGCAGAATTGCGCGGATTAGAATTTGGATTAAAACAAATCATATAATAAAAAAGTATAAAAACCATGAAAACGCACTACGAAACACGATATGCTTCAAGCCCAAAAGCTGTAAAAGCTTATGACACCGAAGAGCTAAGAGACGAGTTTTTAATAGATAATTTAATGCAAGAAGATAAAATTCAATTGGTGTATTCTCACTATGATAGGTTTATCTCAGGAAGTGCTGTGCCAACAGTAAGCCCGTTAAAATTAGAAGCTATAGAACCTTTAAAAGCCGACTTTTTTTTAGAAAGAAGAGAGCTAGGAATAATCAACATTGGTGCCGCTGGTGTTGTTAATGTTGATGGCAAAGCATATGCTTTAGCACATAGAGAGGCCTTATACGTTGGGCAAGGAAATAAGGACGTATCGTTCTCAAGTAATTCTGCTAAAGATCCGGCTCAGTTTTATATCAATTCCACACCAGCCCACAAAGCATATCCCAATAAAAAAATAGGAATTAATGACGTTGAGGTTATCGAGTTAGGCGCTCCTGAAACAGCAAATGCACGTACATTAAGAAAATACATTGTAAATAGCGTGGTTGATGTTTGCCAGTTACAAATGGGAATGACAACGTTAAAATCTGGTAGTTCTTGGAATACCATGCCTGCTCATGTTCATGACAGACGTATGGAAGTCTATTTTTATTTTGAAGTTGATGCAGATCAGGCAGTATGCCATTTTATGGGTCAGCCTCAAGAAACTCGCCATATATGGGTTGGAAATAATGAGGCCGTAATATCACCACCATGGTCTATACATTCAGGTTCCGGAACCAGTAGTTATTCATTTATCTGGGGAATGGCAGGCGAGAATTTAGATTATGGCGATATGGACCATTGTAAAATAAACGAATTAAAATAAATTTATGAGTACATCACTTTTTGATATTTCTGGAAAAAATGCCTTAGTAACAGGAAGCACTCACGGCTTAGGAATGGCCATGGCTAGAGGCTTAGGTTTGGCAGGCGCCACAATAATTGTTAATGGAAATTCTTCACAAGCAAAAATTGATGAAGCTGTAAACCAATACAAAAAAGAAGGCATTCATGCCGTTGGCTACAAATTTAATGTTGCAGATGAAACGCAAGTTATAGCGGCTATTGCAAAGATAGAAGCGGAAGTTGGACAAATAGATATTTTAATCAACAATGCAGGTATTATAAAAAGAACACCGCTTATTGAAATGGAGGTTGCCGATTTTAAACAGGTTATTGATATTGATTTGGTTAGCCCTTTTATAGTATCAAAACATGTGGTGAAAGGAATGATTTCTAGAAAATCAGGAAAGGTAATTAACATCTGTTCCATGATGAGTGAGCTAGGGCGTAATAGCGTTGGTGCTTATGCAGCAGCTAAAGGCGGTCTAAAAATGCTCACACAAAATATGGCCACAGAATGGGCAAAACACAATATTCAAGTTAATGGTATTGGTCCAGGATATTTTGCAACCTCACAAACGGCGCCAATAAGAGTAGAAGGGCATCCGTTTAACGATTTTATTATCAATAGAACGCCTGCAGCAAAGTGGGGCGACCCTAATGATTTGGCAGGAGCCGCTATATTTTTATCTTCAAAAGCAAGTGATTTTGTTAACGGACATGTAGTGTACGTTGATGGAGGTATTTTGGCAACCATTGGTAAACCATCAAACGAAAATTAATCATGAAAAATCTACTGTTTCTTTTATCATTATCTTTTATTACTCTTTTTGTTAGTTGTAAAACTCAGTCGGCTCACGTAATAACAATTACCAATAATTTAAATATCCCTCGTTCATTAGAAACCATAGAGATTAATAAATCTGATTTAACTTTGAAGCACGGAGAAAGCTTCGAAAAGCTATCTGTTAAAGATTTAGAAACAAAATCTATTTTAGTTTCTCAATTTGTAGATGATAATCAAGATGGCGAAGTAGATAAGTTATTATTTCAACCAGAAATAGAAGCTAATTCTAATAAGAAGTTTGAGTTAATTCAAGTTGATGAAGGCTCTAAACCAGAAATAATAGATTATTGTTACTCCAGGTTTGTACCAGAACGAACCGATGATTATGCTTGGGAGAATAATAAAGTAGCTTTTAGAACTTATGGACCTGTAGCTCAAAAAATGGTTGAAGATAACATAAAAGGTGGTACGCTTTCAAGTGGTATTGATGCATGGTTAAAGCGCGTAGAATATCCTATTATCAATAAATGGTACAAAAAAAATGATGAAAAATTAGGAGCTTATCATAAAGATGATGGCGAAGGTTTGGATAATTTTCATGTTGGTGTAAGCAGAGGCGTTGGCGGAATTGCGGTTAAAAAAGACACAACCTATTATGTGTCTCGAAATTTCACAAACTGGAAAACGATTACAACAGGTCCTATAAGAACTAGTTTTATTCTAGAATATGCCGATTGGGACGCAGATGGACAAACCATTTCTGAAACCAAGCATATTGCTTTAGATTATGGAAGCAATATGTCTAAATTTGAAATCGAACTTTCAGGAACAAACGCCATATCAGCAGGATTAACCCTTCATGAAAATGATGGTGAACCAACTCAAAACGAAGAAAATGGTTGGATTTCATACTGGCAACCTCATGAAGACTCCGAGTTAGCTACCGCCATTGTAGTACCAAATGGTAATATGATTGATTCGGAATTATATGTTACATCGCTTAAAGATCAAAGTAATCTATATACTCAAATTAAAGTAAATAACGGAAAAGCAGTTTATTACGCAGGATTTTGTTGGAAAAAAGCAAATCAGTTTGCTTCAAAAGCAGATTGGGAAACTTATTTAAGTGATTTCAACAAAAAAATAAATAATCCTTTAGTGGTTAGTTTCAATTAATAAAATTTATGAATTCAAGTAATTTTATAACAGATAATTTTATTTTACAATCAGAGGTTGCAGAAACGCTGTATCATAAATATGCCAAAGATTTACCTATTATAGATTATCATAACCATTTATCTGCAAAACAAATCGCCGAAGATAAACCTATAAAAAATATTACTGATGCTTGGTTAGAGGGCGACCACTACAAGTGGAGAGCGATGCGCGCAAACGGTATCGATGAGAGTTTTATAACCGGCTCCGCAACTTCCAAAAAAGAAAAGTTTTTAAAATGGGCAGAAACGGTACCATTCACAATACGAAATCCTCTATTTCATTGGACGCATTTAGAGCTAAAACGCTATTTTAATATAGATGATATATTACAACCAAGCACAGCAGAGTCTATTTACAATAGAGCTAACGCTATTTTAGAAAACAAAACACCAGCACAGTTATTAGAAGATTTAAAAGTTGAGGTGGTATGCACTACAGACGATCCTATAGATGATTTAAAATATCACATACAAATAGCCGAAAAAAACTTTTTCACAAAAGTATTCCCAACTTTTAGACCCGATGCTTTATTGAGTATTGAAAAACAGAATTTTGCAAGCTATATTAATAAGCTTAGCAGTTGCGTAGCGTTTTCAATCGATAATTCAAATGATTTATTGAAAGCTATTGAAGCGCGTATTGCGTTTTTTGATTCACTAGGATGTAAATTATCAGATTATGGTTTAGAAAAAGTTTTTGCTTCAGATTTTACCGACGCACAAGTAGATGCCATATTCAAAAAACGAATGGCAGGCAATGAAATTTCTCAAGAGGAAGCACAAGTTTATGCATCTTGTATCCTAGTTAAATTATGTGAAATGTATCATGCTAAAGGATGGACACAGCAATTTCATATAGGAGCTCTTCGAAATAATAATAGCAGGTTATTAAATGAAATTGGTTTAGATGCTGGCGTAGATTCTATAGGTGAATTTCCTGCAGCACTTGCCATGTCTAATTTATTTAATAGGCTTAATTTATCGAACAAATTAGCAAAAACCATAACCTATAATTTAAACCCATCTCAAAACGAAATATTCGCAACCATGATGGGTAATTTTCAAAACTCAGATATGCCCGGAAAGATGCAATGGGGTTCGGGTTGGTGGTTTCTAGACCAAAAAGACGGTATGGAAAAGCAATTAAATTGCCTTTCGAATATGGGCTTATTAAGTAGGTTTGTTGGAATGCTTACAGATAGTAGAAGCTTTCTGTCTTTTCCGAGACATGAGTATTTCAGACGTATATTATGTAATCTATTAGCTGAAGATGTAAAGCAGGGTCTTATCCCAAATGATACAGTTTTTTTAGGAAAAATGGTTCAGGATATTTGTTATAACAATGCCGTAAATTATTTCAAGTTTAATTAAGTAAAAGAAAGTACTATGCAACATAAATTAATTCTATTAGCTATTCTTTTTATGAGTATTGCTTCTTGTGAAAAAGCAGGTACGGGCAAGGTTTTATATTTAGGCCATACACTACCTCAAACACATCCTGTACACAAAGGGATTTTGGAATTCCAGAAGGCTTTAGAAACCAAATCAAAAGGAAGTTTAAAAGTTAAAATTTTTCCTGACGCGCAACTAGGTTCAGAAAGAGAAGTTTTAGAATTATTACAAATTGGATCTGTTGCGGCTACAAAGGTAAGTGCCGCTACGTTGTCTAATTTTGTGCCGGAATACCACCTTTTAGGAATTCCTTATTTATTTCGTGATAAAGAACACCAATTTGATGTTTTAGAAGGCGACATTGGTAAATCAATATTAGAGAAAGGAAGCAAATTTTGGCTTCGTGGACTCTGTTATTACGATGCAGGAAGTAGAAGTTTTTACACCAGCGAAAAAGCAATCCGGACACCTGATGATTTAAAAGGATTAAAAATTAGAGTGATGAACAACCAAATGGCCATTAATATGGTAAATTCCATGGGTGGTTCTGCAACGCCTCTTGCATACGGAGAATTATATACAGCTATTCAGCAAGGCGTTGTTGATGGTGCAGAAAATAATCCGCCATCATTTGTGTCTTCAAATCATTATGAAATTAGTAAATATTACACCTTAGATGAGCACTCTTCCGTACCAGATGTACTTTTGATAGGCACTAAGTTTTGGGATAAACTATCCGAAGAGGAAAAAATATGGGTGCAAGAAGCAGCCGATGAATCTGCTCAAGCTCAAAAGCAATATTGGAATGATTCAGTAGAAGAATCCATGAAAATAGCTAAAGCAGCAGGCGTAGAAATTATTATTCCTGAAAAATCATTGTTTGCTGAAAAATCAAAATCTGTTGTTGAAGAGTTTGTGAAAGAATTTCCAGAAATGGCTTCAATTGTAAATCAAATTATAAATAATTAATTATGAATAAAGCTGAAGGTATTTTTAATAGAGTAAGCCGCATACTTGAATGGTTTATGATTATCATTTTTGCGCTTTTAGTTCTAGATGTTTTGTTTCAAGTGTTTTCCAGATATCTTTTAGGAACATCTTTTACCTGGACAGAAGAGTTTGCAAGATTTGCTCTAATTTGGATGACCATTTTAGGAGCTGCCTATCTCAATGGAACACAGGAACATTTATCAATGGATTTTCTGTATCAAAAATTCTCTCAGACAAACAAGCGTAAAGCATCCATTTTAATAGAGGTATTAATATTCTTGTTTGCTTTAATAGTTATGGTTATTGGTGGATTAAATTTAGTCTACACTACATTGCACTTAGAGCAACTTTCAGGGACATTACGAATCCCTTTAGGCTATGTTTATGCTATTATGCCTTTTAGTGGTTTTCTAATCATGTGCTTTTCAATTTATCACATTTCAAACATTATTAATAACAAAAACAATAATTAATTATGAGTATAGAAGTTATAAGTATTATCGTTTTGTTTATTAGTTTCTTTTCACTTTTGTTACTTAAAGTGCCGGTGGCATACAGTATCGGAATTTCAACAACATTAAGCTTGTTATTGAATATAGATAAAATGCCTGGGTTAACTACCATTGCTCAGCGTATGACGACAGGAATTGATAGTTTCGCATTATTGGCGATTCCGTTCTTTATCTTGGCTGGTGATATTATGAAACAGGGCGGAATTGCAAACCGACTCATTAATTTTGCTAAATCTTTAGTGGCAAGCCTCCCAGGAGGACTAGCCTATGTAAATATATTAGCATCTATGTTATTTGGCGCTATCTCAGGTTCTGCGCTTGCTGCGGCATCAGCCATTGGTAGTATCATGACAGACAGGATGGAAGATGAAGGCTATCCTAGAACACTTAGTGCATCTGTAAATATTACAGCATCAACAACAGGTTTATTGATTCCTCCCAGTAATATTTTAATTGTGTATGCTTTGGCAAGTGGAGGAACAGCCTCTGTAGCAGCCTTGTTTATTGCAGGTTATCTTCCGGGAATATTATTAGGTTTTGCCATTATGGGATATGTTGCTTTTATAGCTATTAGTAAGGGCTATGCAAGAGGAAAACGAGCAACTTTTTTTGAAGTTTGGACGTTTTTCAGAAAGGCTTTTTTTAGTTTGCTATTGCTAGTAATTGTAGTTGGAGGTATTGTAGCAGGTATATTTACCGCAACGGAAGCCTCCGTAATTGCAGTGTTATATGCAGCAATTTTGTCGCTGGTTTATGGCGACATGAAAATAAAGGATTTTTCAGGAGTATTATTATCAAGTGCAAAAACAACGGCTGTTGTTATGTTTTTAATTTGTACTTCTATGGCTATGTCGTGGTTGTTTTCTTTTGAAGGCATTCCAGAAATGATAAGTACGTTTTTATTAGAATCACTAAATAATAAATTTGCCATCTTTTTAGCAATTAATCTTATCTTACTAATTATCGGAACGTTCATGGATATGACGCCTGCAGTATTAATTTTTACACCCATCTTTTTGCCAGTTGTAACCACCTTAGGTATGGATCCGGTGCACTTTGGAATTGTAATTGTGTTGAATTTATGTATTGGTATTTGTACACCTCCAGTTGGCACGCTCCTCTTTGTGGGAAGTGGTGTTGCTAAAGTTTCGGTAACACAGGTTATAAAACCCTTGCTTCCGTTTTTAGCAATCATGGTCATTGTATTAATGTTGATAAGTTTTATACCAGAAATTTCATTGTACTTGCATAGATTGTTTGGTTTGTAAGCTTAATAAATACGCTATTATTTAGCGAGATTAACTTAAAACCAATAGTATTTGTTTTGAAAAAAATGGAAACTCTAAAGGGTGTTATTTATATTTTGAAGAGGAAGACATTAATGATGAAGTTTATTTAAAGGGTAAATATATTGATGAAGAAACTTGGTTATATTGATTTAATGATTGATATAACAGTTGATATTATATAACTTCAAAACCCATAGAATAGATATGAAATGCAAATATATTTATATTACTTTTTTTATATTATTAGCATCTTGTTCAAAGGAAACTAAAAGTGATTTTGAAATAGTTAAAGACTTAGAAAAACATAGAATTCAAGAAAATGCTCAAAAATTTTTGAATTTAGAACCAGTTACGGTTACATCTTATACCTCTATAAGAAGTGCAGGAACAAAGCATGATTTTTATTCTGAAGGTGATTATTGGTGGCCTAATTCCGACGACCTTGATGGCCCTTATATTCGTAAAGACGGATTATCAAACCCAGATAATTTTGTGTCACACAGGCATGCAATGATTAGACTTAGTCAAATATCAGGCGCTTTAGCTTCCGCATATCTAATTACAAAAAACGAAGTTTATCTGCATAAACTGATGCCTCATTTAAAGGCTTGGTTTGTTAATGAAGATACCAAGATGAATCCACATTTACTTTATGCACAAGCCATAAAAGGAAAAGTAACAGGAAGAGGTATTGGTATTATTGACACCATTCATTTAATAGAAGTTGCATTAGCTGTAAAAGTAATTGAGGACTCAGACCTATATGATAAGCAAGAAGTAAGGGAAATAAAAGATTGGTTTTCGCAATACTTAAACTGGCTTACTACCCACAAATATGGTATTAAAGAACGTGATAATGGGAACAATCATAGTACTTGTTGGGCGATGCAAGTAGCCGCCTTTGCGAAGGTAGTAGATAATAAAGAGCAGATATTGTTTTGTAAGCGTATGTTTAAAAATAAGCTTATGCCAGAGCAAATGGCAATTGATGGAAGTTTTCCGAAAGAATTAGCAAGAACCAAACCCTATGGTTATTCCATTTTTAATTTAGATGCCTTGTCTGGTTTAGCACAACTATTAACCACAAATGAAGATAATCTTTTTACCTATCAAACTAATGAAGGTAAAAGTTTAAAACTAGGAGTTCAGTTTTTGTACCCTTATATAAAAGATAAAAAAACATGGCCTTTTAAAAAAGATGTTATGTATTGGGAAGATTGGCCAACAAAACAGCCAGCGCTACTTTTTGCGGGGTTAATGTTTAATAACAATAATTATATTGAAACATGGAAAACGCTACCCGAAATACCTAATAAGCATGAAGTAATAAGAAACATGCCAATTAGGTACATGTTATTGTGGATTCAGAATTAATACTATTCAATACATTAAAAGTTCTATAATCTAGATTTTTTTTATTAAATACACCAACATGCAGTATAGTACAGGATAGTTGAACAATGAATATGTTGTAAAATTGTTAACATATATTTAAGACTAATATTTATTAAATGAGTCTTAAGTATAACAACTAAATAAATTATATGTTAAAACTAAAACTCAAAATGAAACAAAAATTTAAAAGACAATTTCCTGTCTTTGGTTGGGTGTTAATGCTAGTACTGGTAATGTCCGGTTTTACTAGTGTTAGTTTACAGGCACAGGAAAGAATTTCTGGTGTTGTCAATGATGTTGGTGGTATGCCTTTACCTGGTGTAAGTATCATCCAAAAAGGGACTACTCGAGGAGCGGTAACAGATTTTGACGGAAACTATACGCTTGAATTAACAGATGGCGAAAAAACTTTAGTATTTTCTTATCTAGGTTTTAAAACGGTAGAAATTCCAGTAAAAGGTAAAACCACCATTAATGTAAATCTAGAGGAAGACATAGCAAGTCTAGACGAAGTAGTTGTTGTAGGTTATGGTACCCAGAAAAAAGAGAGTGTAGTGGGAGCTATCACTCAAGTAAAAGGTGCCGATTTAATGGAACGGGCAGCAGGTATAGCTAATGTTGAAGAAGCATTACAAGGGAATTTACCAGGTGTTACTGCAATACAAGGTAGTGGAGCTCCTGGCGAGGATAATATAAAAATATTTATTCGTGGACTAAGTTCATGGAACGGTGAAGGAGGTCCTCTTATTCTGGTGGACGGTGTTAAGAGGTCCATGACTGATATAGACATGAATGATATTGAAAACCTATCTGTGCTTAAAGATGCTTCTGCTACGGCTGTATTTGGTGTAGAAGGCGCAAATGGTGTAATATTAATTACTACCAAGAGGGGGAAAAGAGGAAAAGCGGAGTTATCCCTAAATGTGAATACAACCATTAAAATGATTTCGCAATTGCCACAAAAATTAGATTCTTATGATGCGTTAATACAGGCAAATAGCTCTATTCTTAGAGAATTAGCAATATCGCCAAATTCATGGGGAGATTATACACCATTGGCTATTCTTGATAAATACCGTAACCCTGCTTCTCTGGAAGAAAGTTATATTTATCCTAATGTTGACTGGGAAGATGAATTGTTGAAAGATTTTGCACAAGATTATAGAATTAATTTCTCTGTACGTGGTGGTAATAAAACGGCCAAATATTTTGGTAGTTTAGCTTACCAAACAGTAGATGATATTTTTGATGGTGGTAAATACGATAATGGAAGAGGAAATCTTGGTGAGTTCAACTACGAAAGATTTAATTTTAGAAGTAATATTGATTTTAATATTACAAGTACTACTGAGTTGTCTGTTAATCTTTCTGGTTTTTTAGGTGTTAGAGAAAATCCTGCTAGTGTGAATAATGTTACAAATGGAATTTACCAAATAGCACCAAGTCTATATACGCCTGTATATCCAGATGGTTTTTATGGGCGATCTATAAATTCTGCTTTTATTTTCAATAACCCTATTGTTGCTTTGTCGGCATCAGGGTATGATACTTTTAGGAACTTCCAAGTAAATACAGATTTTATACTAAAGCAAAAATTAGACTTTATTACAGAAGGATTGTCTTTTCAAGGACGATTTTCGCTAGATAATAATATGAGGAGTAAGCAATCTTTAAATGATGGGGGTGTACAATATAGATTTTACGATGGTGATAGTGAGCAGTTTGATATTCCAGATAGTGGTAGTCGATTTGATTATGTTCAAGCACCATGGACTTTGGGAACTTCAGAGGTTGAGAATGGTCAAAGAGAAAGAAGCTTAGTTTATGATTTTTCTTTAAATTATGATACGGTATTTGCTGAGAAACATAATTTTACAGCGCTGTTTTTAATGAGAAGACAAGAAACTGCTACAGGTAGCGTTTTTCCACGGTACCGAGAAGATTGGGTAGGAAGGGTAACTTATAATTACGATTCAAGATACTTTTTGGATGTAAACGGGGCTTATAATGGGTCTGAAAAATTTGGTCCAGGATTCCGTTTTGACCTCTTTCCTTCCCTAGCATTAGGATGGACGCCTTCAAACGAAGCTTTTTTAGAAAATGCAGATTGGTTAAATAAACTTAAATTTAGAGGGTCCTATGGGCTTGTTGGTGATGATAATTCAGAGGGAAGGTTTAAATATATTACCGGATGGGCAAATGGAGGTTATTTATTTGGTTCTGCATTTTTAGTACCAAGTTCATTTCAAGGCAGCGGAGCAAGATCACCTTATACGTTTTATAGAGAAGATTTTGTTGGAAATCCAAATCTTCAATGGGAGACAGCTCTTAAATATAATATAGGGGCCGAGTTCTCTATATTTGATGGTTTGTTAACAGGTGAATTAGATTATTTTGCAGAAGATCGCGATAATATTGTAGTTCTAGGTAGTAGTAGTTCTACTGTGCCAGATTTATTTGGAGCAACGGCTCCAGATATTAATAAAGGTGCAGTTGAGGTAAGAGGTTTTGAGATTGTTCTTGGCACCAGTTATACATTTGAGAGCGGGTTAAATCTATTTGGTAATTTTAATTACACACAAGCAATAGATAAAGTTATAATAAGAGATGATCCATTATTTAGACCTGATTATCAAAAGTTGGCTGGTTATCCAATTGGGCAAGGAAGAACAGCCATTCCTGCAGGAATATTAACCAGTTGGGATGATGTATATATGTCAACACCAGTAATAAACGGTCAGAACGTAACCCGTGTGGGGTATTATGACGTTGTTGATTTTGATGGAGATGGAATTTATAATTCTAATTTTGATAACGCTCCTTTTGGATATCCAGATCAACCACAAAGAAACTGGAGTGCTACTCTTGGGGCGCGCTATAAAGGGTGGAATATTTCAGCTCAGTTATATGGCACTCAAAATGCTTCTAGACGATTTAGTAACAATACATTTTCGCAACAAACACCATTAATTTTCACACAAGATTTAGATTATTGGACCGTAGATACGCCTAACAATACAGATACACAACCTGCATGGCAAGCAAATGGAGCTACCAATCCTAGAGATGGCTGGTTGGATGGATCATTAACAAGGCTTAAAGCAGTTTCAATATCTTATGATACACCAAGTAAGTTTTGTGAAAAACTTGGACTTAGTAAGCTTACGTTATTTGCCAATGGTAATAACTTGTTCTTATGGTCCGACTTACCTGATGATAGAGAGTTTAATACCTCATCTGATGCACAGTCTAGAGGGGATTATCCTACCTTAAAAAGATTTAACTTTGGTTTTAATATGAATTTTTAAAAAAAAAGAAATAATGAAAAACTATAAAATAAAATTAATAATAATCCTAGGACTCGTATTGTCGTTTTCCTGCGAGGATTATTTAGATCAGGCACCAGAGTCAATCATAGACGAGGTAGAGGTTTTTTCAACATTTAAAAATGCACAAGGTTTCGTTGAAGAAATGTATGCCTCAGTCGTATCTTATGAAATGCAAGCGCATACCTTTCAAGATTTTCTTTTGGGTGATGATGGGCATGTTAATAGAGAAGCCAAAATAAGTGGTGATATTGATGCAGGTAACTTCAATGCTGTAATATCAGATAATTTCTCTTACTTTGTTAACCACCTAAATTCTAATTATGGATCGACAGGGAGCAATTCAGCCAATGTTGATAATGATAATAATTTTAATAGACAAAGACCAGGGTTATATGATGGCAGCATCCGTGGTATTCGTAAAGCTAATATTGTAATTGAGAATGTTGAGAATAAGGATTTAATGGTAAATGCCACTCAAGCGGAAAAAGATGTTATTCTTGGACAAGCTTATTTTTTTAGAGCATTTTTCCATAATGAAATTATGAAATTTTGGGGGCGTTATCCATACATTGATAGAGTTTTAATAGATGATTTTGAGATACCACGTCCAGAAACCTATAAAGAAGTTGCTTTACTAGCTAATGAAGATTACAAAAAAGCCATTGAGTTATTACCTATAGATTGGGATAACGAGGCTTATGGACAACTAACATTTGGTGAAAATAAAGGTAGGCTTACTAAAGGAACGGCTTATGCTTTTCAAGGTAAAAACCTACTTATAGCAGCAAGCCCTTTAATGTTTGGAAATAACGGTAGTATTAATACGTATCAATATGACACAGAGTTATGTGACATGGCTGTTGATGCTTTTTCTGGAATTCTTAAATTAGCCGACCAAGGACGTTATGCATTAGCTTCTTGGGAAAATTATGATGAGGTGTTTTGGAAATCGCCAACACCTAATGCATGGCCAGGAGGCACGGAATATGTGTTTTCTGCTGGAGGAGGTAATCAAGGTCAAGTTGAAAGATTTATGACATCGGGAGTAAATAGAGATATACATGGTAGCATATCAGAAAATATCTCTCCTACTCATAATTTTATTCATTACAATTTTGGAATGTCTAATGGACTTTCTATAGAGGATGATCTTAGTGGTAATTTCGGACCAACATTGTTCGACCCTACTAAACCTTTTGAAAATCGTGATCCACGCTTTTACAGATGGCATATTATAGATGGTGAGGAGGTAGCTCCAAAAGCAACAGGAGGAGACGCACAGCACAGATTTGCTCAACTTTGGTATGATAATGCAGATAATGCAGGGATACACCGTAGAACAATTTTTGATAATAAAAAATCTACAACAGGCTATATGTGGACAAAATTTTATCCTAAAGTTGATGGCGAGTATCATAGTAAATGGAATAATATTATAGGACAATATTCTGGTATGCGTATGCATATGAGACTTACAGATGTTTATTTAATGTATGCAGAGGCATTACATGCATCTAAGGGAGCGACTACAGCACCAGCCTCTTATGGCTTAACTGCTGAGGGAGCTATTAATTTATTTCGTAATCGCGCGGGTATTCCTAATGTACATGCTAGTATAGTTGCAGATAACAATATGTTTATGGATGAACTTAGAAGAGAAAGAGCGGTTGAGTTAAGTTATGAAGCGCATCGCTGGGTAGATATTCGACGATGGGGAGTAGCACATTTAGATAGATACAAAAGAAAATTAGCCTTAGATTTTCCAGAAGACAGAACTAGTTTCACAGAAAGAATTATTGTTGAGAGAGTTTGTGAGTACCCTCAGCACTATTGGTTACCATTTAAAGCTGAACAAACACAAATTTACGAGGGTTTCCCTCAAAATCCAGGGTGGTAGGCTTGTACAAATTCGTTTTAATTAATATAGAGAAAAAAAATGAAGATAAATAAAATATATAGGTTGTTTACTTTAGCTTGCTTAATGTTTTTTGGCATTTGTAATGTTACAATGGCTCAAACAAAGGGTATAAATGTAAAAGCAACTGTGGTTGATGAACAAGGCAACCCCATAAACGGAGTGACTGTTTTTAGCCCTAATGGAAATAAAGCATCCTCGGATGCTAATGGACAGTTTCAAATTTCATTACTTAATGATGAATCTGTTGTAATTGAAAAAAAAGGTTATGAATCAGAACTTATTAATATGTCTGATTTAACAGGTAACATTACCTTGATGAAATCGCCTTTCCTCGCATCGGAAGATGACGAAATTAAGATGGGCGTTGCCACTAAAGATCGTCGTGATATTGTGGGAGCAGTATCATCAATAAACACGAGGGACCGTTTAACCTATGACAATACCCAATGGGTAAGAGATTACATTAATGGTCTTACCTTAGGGGTAAGAGGCTCAGATAATATTAGAGGAATAGGCGATGCTATTTTTGTTATTGATGGTGTAATTGGTCGTGATCCTAATATTTTAAATATGGAAGAGGTTGAGCAGATAACGGTTCTTAAAGATGCCAATTCTGTGGCCTTATACGGTAGTCAAGGAAGAAATGGTGTTATTGTTATTAACACTAAACGCGGTAAAATTAATAGAAAAGAAATTAATGTAAATATACGCTCTGGTATTAGTACGCCTAGGGCTTTGCCAAATTATTTGAGTTCAGCGGCATACATGACACTTTTTAATGAAGCTAGAAATAATGATGGGTTAGATGATTTTTTTGCGCCATCACTTATTCAAGAATTTAGAACTAGTTCTAATAGTTACAAATACCCAGATGTTGACCTGTATTCAAGTGAATATGTACAACCCTTTATAAATTCTACAAGCGTTATTTCCGAGTTTTCTGGTGGAAATGATAAAAATCAATATTATGTTAATGTAGGCTGGAATAGTCAAGATGCTTGGGTTAATATAAATGACGACTTCAATGCTGGTGCTAATCGTTTTAATGTAAGAGGTAACATAGATTTTAAAATAAATGATTGGATAACTAGTAGTCTTGATGGAATTGCCATTGTAAGCACAAGTAAGTCGTCAAGAGCTGATTTATTAAGTGAGGGCACTACTTTTAAACCAAATTCGTATTCGCCATTAATACCTATAGATTTAATAGACACTAGCGACCCTACAGTTGCAGGACAATTGGAAGCGGCACGTAAGTTTAATGGGTTTCTTTTGGGGTCAACACAGCAGTTCGGTACAGATGCACCTATAGCTCTGGCTATTGCTGGTGGTTATCGAAATACGGTGTTTCGTTCTACACAATTTAACAACGCAATTAATTTTGACTTAAATAGGGTAACGAAAGGCCTATCGGCTAAAACTTATGTAAGTTTTGATTTTTACGACTCTTATAATTTATCAATAGAGAACCAATTTAAAACATATGCTCCAGGTTGGGAAGGTGATAGCATAAATAATTTTGGTATTTTTGGTGAAGACCTAAAAGATCAAACTGAAAATGTTAGTACTAATGGTTTTGTATCTCGATTTGGTCTTTATGGACTGGTAAATTATGAAACCACTTTTGCTAAGGACCACTCATTAAACACAACTTTGTTAGGGTATTATAATTCGCAAAAGACAAACGATGTAATTCAAACAGATGTTGATGCTCATTTAGGATTTCAATTAGCTTATGACTTTAAGAAGAAACTATTTTTTGATTTTAGTGGAACCTATGTTAATTCGCTAAAACTGGCAGAAGGAAACAGAGGTGGTTTATCACCAACTTTGGGTGTGGCATATATTTTAAGTGAAGAACCGTTTTTAAAGAATAGTAATTTCATTAATTACCTTAAGTTAAAAGCCTCAGGAGGAATTATAAAATCTGATCAAGGTATTGATGGTTACTATTTATACAATGCAAACTATTCTGAGGGTAACAATTTTACTTGGGCTGATACAAATGCTAATCGCAGACAAAATATTTCGCAAGGAGAAAATCTTAATATAGATTTTGAAGAACGGATAGACTTGAATATTGGTTTTGAAAGTTATTTAATGAATTCGCTTTGGTTAGAGTTTAATTATTTTAAATCAGAGATCGATAAGCAGTTAACATTTTTAGATGCCGCTTACCCATCTTACTACGATACATTTAGACCTTATAATAATTTTAATAACGATGAATATACAGGTTTTGAAATAGGCATGAATTATAATAAAACCATTAATGATTTTTCATTGGGTATTGGTGCTAATGTTTTGTACAGTCAAACCAAAGCCCTAAAACGTTCTGAATTAAATGAGTTTGATTACCAAAATAGAGTTGGTAGAGAACTATCTTCAATTTTTGGATTAGTAGATCAAGGTTTTTATGCTGAAGCAGATTTTGATACAGATGGTAATTTAAATGCGGGTTTACCTGTTCCTAATTTTGGAAATGTTCAACCTGGAGATATAAAATATCAGGATCAAAACGGAGATAGTATTATTGATAATGATGACAGAATTGCGATCGGACAGTCTAGTAGTCCTTGGACCTATGGTGTAAACCTAAACTTAAAGTATAAATCATTTAATTTATTTATATTAGGGACAGGACAAACAGGCTCTGAAGGTAATAAGTTAAATAATAGTTTTAACAATTATTATAGCGTAAATGGTAATGCTAAGTATTCTGAGGTAGTTTTAGGACGTTGGACACCCGAAACGGCAAATACGGCAACGTTCCCAAGGTTATCATCACAAAATAATTCAAATAACTTTCAAACATCTTCATTTTGGTTGTATGATAACGCTTATTTTCAGATTAACCGTGCTCAGCTAACCTATGAATTCGATGATAATTTAAGTAATAAACTAGGCATGGAAGATTTAAGTATAAATCTTCAGGGAACTAATCTTTTGGAAATAGCTAAGAATAAGGATATTCGCCAATTAAGAATTGGTTCTGCGCCACTAACTAGAGCATTCACTCTAGGGGTGAGAGCGTCATTTTAATATAATTAGAAAATTTAGATAAATAAAATGAAAAATTTAATAAAATATATATTAATTATGTTGGTGTTTACTGGCATGATTGCTTGTGATACCTTGGAACCTATTGATGAAAACAGGTTAGATTTTGATTTTGTTAGCACGAATCCAGATGCGGCAGAAGGGATATTATTAAATGGATATTCAGGCTTGGTTAATCAATATTCATTTTCTGAAGCGGCTACTGATGATGCTGTTAATAATATTTTGGATAATAATTACAAGCGAATGGCTCTTGGTGAGTTAAACGCACAATTTAACCCGGCAGCACGTTGGAATAGTTTTGAACGTGTATTCTGGGTGAACCGATTCTTAGAAATTATTGAAGCTGGAGAAATACAATGGCACAGAGATGAAGTAACTAATGAAATGTTTAACCTTCGTTTGAAGGGAGAGGCACTTGCACTTAGAGCATTACACCATTTTTATGTGCTACAGGCGCATGCTGGAGTAGGAACTTCAGGAACGTTGTTAGGAATCCCATACTTTACTGAGTTTATTGAATCTGATGGTGATTTTAATACACCACGTTTATCATTTGAAGCTTCTGTGCAGGCCATTATGCAAGATTTCGATGCTGCTTTAGGTTTATTACCAACAGATTATGGATTAAGTGAGGGGAATGTAGACCCTTGGTACTCAAATTTAGAAAATTTTGATTATGTTAAATACCAAATTGTAAATGATAACTATTTTGAATTACGTATTACAGGAAGAATAGTAAAAGCACTTAAAGCACGTTTGGCCCTTTTTGCTGCAAGTCCGTCATTTTTAAATGATCAAAGCTATTATAATATGGCAGCAAATAACGCATCCGAAATTTTAAATACCATTGGTGGTGTTGCTGGGTTAGATCCAACTGGTGGCGAGTTTTATACATCAGATGATAATATTGTGAGTAGTGAAATGTTATGGCGTGGTTCTATAGGTAATAATAGTTCAACTTATGAGGAAAGAATGTTTCCACCTTCAGTTAATGGAAAGGGAGAGATTAATCCAACCCATAACTTTGTAATGGCATTCCCAATGCAAGATGGATACCCTGCAACCGTAGCTAATGGTTACGATCCGCAAAACCCTTATACAAATAGAGACCCTAGGTTAGATAAATATGTTGTTCTTAACGGTGCTTCTTATGGTGGTGGAACAATTAATACTGGTGTTGGTGGTGGAAATGATAGGTTAGATTCTATTCCTCAGCAATCAACAACTACTGGATATTACCTTAAAAAATTATTACAACCAGAAGTTAGAATTAATAATGATGGAACTACATCAGGGAAGAGACATGCTGATGTGTATTTTAGATATACTGAATTGTTTTTAATATTAGCTGAATCAGCTAATGAAATTGGTGGTCCAGACCATCAGGTTAATGGAATTACCGCTCGAGATGTGATTGCAGCAATACGTAATAGAGCCGGAATTGCATCACCAGATAATTACTTAGCATCTATTACTAGTAAAGAGGGAATGCGAGAACTTATTAGGAATGAACGTCGTATAGAACTAAGTTTTGAAGGACACAGATTCTGGGATCTTAGAAGATGGGGGCTATCTTTAAATGAAGCTGCTAAAGGTTACTTTTATGACGGAAGTAATTATGTTGAATTACCCTCTGTTGAAATTAGAAATTATCAACCATTTGCTACTTATATGCCAATTCCAAATGCTGAAACTATAAAGTTTTCGGAACTTGAGCAAAATAATGGATGGTAGGATAATCGCAAATTTTTAAATGACTTAAAAATATTAGATATGAAAATAAAATTAATAATAATACTAGCTATTGCCTTTAGTTTAATGGCTTGTGAGAATCAAGAAAATGAATTTGACGACTTTGGTTCAAGTTCAGTATATTTTCCATTTCAAACTCCTGTAAGGACACTAATTCAGGGTAAATATGATTTAGGATTTAATGAAAACGATAATAATGGTCGTTTTGAAATCGGTGTTGTCATGTCGGGAGTTTATAATAATAATAAAGACCGAAGAGTATATTTTGAACTAGCTCCGGAATTAATAGATCCTGCTCAATTGGTAGGGGTTGATGAAGTAAATGTAAAAATATTACCACCTGCTTACTATACTATTGAACAGGAAAGTCCGGTAACAATTCCTTCTGGTTCTACAAAAGGGCGTATTCCGGTGCAGCTTTCAGATGCGTTTTTTGATGATCCACTTTCATTTGTTACTGAAAATGATTCCGTTAACTATGTTCTCCCTCTTAGAATTACTGATTACGAAGAATTAGATTCGCTTTTAACAGGTG
>NZ_JBATHX010000182.1:0-8875 GCF_049667265.1 Algibacter sp.
TTCTTTGCTTTTTCAATTTGATGGTTTTTTTGATAGATATAGGCTAGTACGTATAATAAACTTTCGTTTTGAGGTTCCAGTTTTAAACCTTCTAATGCTGCTGCTTCTGCCTTATTAAAGACGTTAATTTTATCATATAAAAGACTTAAATTATAATAAAACCTAACATTTTCAGGCATATATCTAATTGCTAGTTGCATTTGATTAATAGCTTCTTCTGTTCTGTTTTGTTCACCTAATAATAATGCATAAGAATAATATGTTTGTGCATACTCTGGTTCTTGATTTATAATAGTCTTAAAAGCCTCTTCTGCCTTTTCAAATTCACCATTTTTATAGTATAAATTAGCCAAATTACTTCTAATCATGTTATTAATATGATCAATCTCCAAAGCACTTTCATAAGATTTTATAGCGTTAATTACGTTACCCTTTTTTAGATAATAATCTCCTTTTTTGGCTCTTCCACCGGAAAAATCGGAAATAACATTTAAGTGAATATTATATTCTACTTTTACTTTTTTATATGCCTCTTTATAAGCTTCAGGAATTTGAATTTCATCTAAAGAAGCCATAGCATGAAAGGCTTTAACCCTTACGGAGCGTTTCTTATCTTTTAATAATGGTATAAAATATTTGACGTAATCTGTAGTTGTTAGTTCACTTAACACATCAATTGTAGCACCCCTTACTAATGGAGAATCATCATCTAAAAAGCTTAACATGTCAGCAATGGATTCTTCATATAAATAATCACTCATCCCCCTAACGGCCGATGCTCTTGCTATTTCTGGATAAATTGTATCTTTTGCTAAGGTTAAAAGGCTATGAAATCCATCATCTGCACCAGTTAAACCTGGTGCTAAAAGTTCAGAAAAGTGCTTGTAATCTGGCTCTCCGTAGTTCTTTTTAAAATGTTCCCAAGCCCATTCATTATCTTTATCTGTATGGCAACGGATACATGCATTTGGTGTATTGAATTTAATACTTAAATCAGGTCTTGGAATTCTAAAACTATGATCACGTCTGTAATCATTACCCATATAAATTTTACCGTCCATGTGGCAATTTATACATTGGGCTCCTTCTGAATTTTCTGAATGAAAATGATGCGATGGCGTATTATAAGTACTTGGTACATGACATTGAGTACACAAATTATTACCTTCAAACTTCAACTTAAGAGAATGTGGGTCGTGGCAGTTTGTACATGTAACATTATTACTATACATTTTACTTTGCACAAATGAACCATATACATAATCCTCATCTAAAATTTGTCCATCAGGATAATAAGTGTTGGTAGCAATTAATTGAGGCCAATAATGATCGAGCATGCTACCTTCAAAATTAAATTGACCAGAAATTTGTTCTCTACGCATGTGGCATCTGGCACATTGATCTACAAGTTCCTTAGGTGAGGTTTTACTCGTCATCCAAAAATTATTTGAAGATTTATAATCTTCTCCAAGTCTTTTTGCTTGTTCTACATGATTTTTCCCAGCACCATGGCACGCTTCGCAATTCACATTAATAATAGCATACTTTGTATTGTAACTGTGTGTTTCCTGATCATAATTTTTTCTAACATTAGTTGAATGGCAATCTGAACACATATTGTTCCAATTCAAACCACCTCTTGACCAATGCAACCACTCTGAGTGCACGACCTTAAAATCTGGATATAAATCAAACCATTTGTTTTTTTTAGTATCCCAAGCTGTTCTAAGACATTGGTAATGCCCATTTGGAAATTTGACTATGTATTGCTGTAGTGGCGTAATTCCGAAGGTATATAATATCTTATAATCTACATAATCTCCTTCTGGTCCCTCGGTATTAACAAAATATGCATCATCTTTTTTATAAAAATGAGAAGTAATACCTTGACTTGTGAATTTTTTATTTTTGAAATCTCCTAATATTGTAGAATCGTTAGCAATTTGCATGGCTTTATCATGATGCGAACCTTTCCAATTATCAACCTCTTGTTTATGACATTCAGCACAAACCTTATCACCTAAAAAATGATTGTCTGGAATTAATTCTGATGAGATAAATACATTGTCAACATTAACATATTTGTTTTTAGTATTACACGCTGAAAAACATACAAGTATCAGAACTAAAATAAACTGGTGAAAATTCAGTTTAAAAAGTGAAAAATTTCTAATCATAAAACAGACTTAAATTGAGAATAAACCACCTTTCAAAGGTAAATTATACAAGCAGTTTTACAAAGGAAGTTATTAATTAAAAACGTACAAAGCCAAATATTTATAGGTATTAAGGGTTTATATGTGATATTGTTCAGAAGAAACTTAAGAAATAAAAATCATTTTTTTGCAAAGTCTTAATAATATAAGTACTTTTGTTTAACTATAACAATATTTTAATGAACAATATAAAAGTTAATTTCAGTATAAAAGATCTAGAAAACCTAACTGGAATAAAGGCTCATACCATTCGTATTTGGGAAAAACGCTATAATTTACTTAGCCCAGATAGGTCGGATACAAACATTAGAAATTATAGTTTAGCAAGTTTTCAAAAGCTATTAAATATATCGTATTTAAATAATAATGGCTTAAAGATTTCAAAAATTGCCGACCTTGATGAAAATCAAATTCCAATTAAAGTTAGAGAAATTGCCTCAAGAGCAAAAGTTGAAGACCATGCCATTAACGCTTTAAAAATGGCTATGATTAATTTTGATCAAGTCTTATTCTATAGCACTTATAATAACCTATTAGAAAACAAGTCGTTTAGCGAAATATTCTATTCTGTATTTTTACCACTATTAAACGACATAGGATTACTTTGGCAAACTAAAACCATTACTCCGGCTCACGAACATTTTTTATCTGTTCATATTAAACAAAAAATACTCTTAAATACTGAACGGTTACAACTTTTAGAGCCTAAACCAGAATCTAAAACGTTTGTGCTTTTCCTTCCTGAGAATGAAATTCATGATATTGGTTTGCTATTTATTAATTATAAACTTAGAAGCAAAGGTTACCACACCATATTTTTAGGCGAAAGTGTTCCTATGGAAAGCCTATCTGATTTACTAGGTTTTTTCGATGAAATTACTTTTGTTTCCTATTTTACAGTTTACCCTGAAATTAAAGACATACCTGATTATATCAATAAATTTCATGATCTCCTTCTTAATAAGGAAAACACAAAACTCTTATTATTAGGTAAAAGGTTTAGTGACTTTCAATTGGAAAATATACCAGAAAAAATTTCCATTTTCAATTCCATAGAAAATTTAGTAAAAGATTTATAAAAATGCTATTATTGTTTAACTTTTAACTATATTTGTTAAACATTATGAAATCAACTATTAATATTATCGGTTCGGGATTTTCTTCATTAGCAGCTTCATGCTATTTAGCTAAAGCAGGCTATGAAGTAACCATTTTCGAAAAAAACAATTCTATTGGCGGTCGTGCCAGGCAACTTTCAAAAGAAGGTTTTACTTTTGATATTGGCCCAACTTGGTATTGGATGCCAGATGTTTTTGAACGGTTTTTTGCAGATTTCGACAAAAAACCTTCTGATTACTACACGCTTGAAAAATTAAACCCTGCCTACAGCGTTTATTTTGGAAAGGATGATTTTATAACCATTGAGGACACCCTTGAAAAAATAGCCGTCGCCTTTGAAAAAGAAGAAGCCGGAAGTTCTAAAAAGCTCAAAAAATTTATAAAGCAGGCTGAAAACAACTATGATATTGCCATAAAAGATTTGGTTTATAATCCTGGAGTATCACCTTTAGAACTTATTACACTAGCAACAATTAAAAAAATAAATCAGTTTTTCAGCACCATTAAAAAGGATGTTAGAAAAGAATTTAAAAATAATAGACTCGTTAAAATTTTAGAGTTTCCTGTTTTGTTTTTAGGAGCTAAACCTAGTGATACGCCTTCATTTTACAGTTTTATGAATTACGCCGATTTTGGACTTGGCACATTTCATCCTAAAAAAGGCATGTATCAAGTTATTCTTGCTATGGAAAGCTTGGCTTTAGAACTTGGAGTAAAAATAAACTTAAATGCTCCTATTGAAAAAATTATAATTGAGAATGGAGAAGCTAAAGGTGTGGTATCAAATGGAAAAAATTATTATTCGGATATAGTTGTTAGTGGTGCCGATTATCATCATACTGAAACTCTTATTGATCCTCCATATCGACAATATTCTGAGAAATATTGGAATAAAAAAACGTTTGCGCCCTCGTCCCTATTATTTTATGTGGGTTTCAACAAAAAGTTAAAAAATGTAAATCACCATACTTTATTTTTTGATGTTGATTTTGATGTGCATGCCGAAGCTATTTATGATAATCCAAAATGGCCAGAAAACCCACTATTCTATGCGAGTTTCCCAAGTATTACAGATAGTCAGTCAGCACCAAATGGTAAAGAGGCTGGCATATTTTTAATACCATTAGCCCCCGGATTAAAGGATACTCCAGAATTGAGATCAACTTATTTTGATAAAATAATCGATCGATTTGAAAACTTAACTTCACAGCAAGTTAAAAATGATATCTTGTTTAAAGAAAGCTTTTGTATTAACGATTTTATAAAGGATTACAATTCTTATAAAGGCAATGCTTATGGAATGGCAAACACCTTGTTGCAAACCGCCTTTTTAAGACCAAAAATAAAAAGCAAAAAAGTGGCTAATTTATTCTTTACAGGTCAATTAACTGTGCCAGGGCCAGGTGTTCCTCCATCATTAATTTCTGGAAAATTAGTATCCGATTTAATAACAAAACATCATAGTATATTAATATGAAATCACTATTTGATACCGTTTCTTACAACAGCAGTAAGCTTGTAACAAAAACATATAGCACATCATTTTCGTTGGCTACAAAAATGCTATACAAGTCTATCAGAAGTGATATATATAATATTTATGGCTTCGTTCGTTTTGCTGATGAAATTGTAGATTCTTTTCACGATTATGATAAAGAAACCCTATTCAACAGATTTTCTGATGATTTAGAATTAGCTTTAAAAGACAGAATTAGTCTCAATCCTATTTTAAACTCATTTCAGCATACCTTTCACAAGTATAGCATAGACAAATCTCTTGTAGATGCATTTATGAATAGCATGCGATTAGATTTACATAAATCTGAATATTTAACGGAAGAAGAATATAAAGCCTACATTTATGGATCGGCAGATGTGGTTGGACTTATGTGTTTAAAAGTTTTTGTTAAGGGTGATATTGAAAAATACGAGGATTTGAAAGATACCGCCATGTCATTAGGTTCAGCATTTCAGAAAGTAAATTTTTTAAGAGATTTGAAAGCAGATTTTGAAGGTCTTGATAGAACCTATTTTCCTAATACTGATTTAAAAAATCTTGATGAAACTTCAAAACAGGTAATTATTGACGACATAGAAGCTGACTTTAAAAAAGGGTTAAGCGGTATAAAAAAATTACCCATTGAAGCTAAATTTGGCGTTTTTATGGCTTATAGATATTACAGTCAACTTCTAAAAAAACTCAAAAAAACACCTGCTTTAAAAATTAAAGATTCAAGAATTCGCGTTTCGAACCCAAAAAAAATTGAACTTTTAATGCGAAGTTATGTGAAATATCAATTAAATTTATTGTAAATTTTAGTTATGCACACTTTATACTGGATACTTATATTTTTAGGAACCTATTCCTTCATGGAATTTATGGCTTGGTTTACACATAAATACATTATGCATGGTGTTTTATGGAGTTTACATAAAGATCATCACCATAAAGATCATGATAGTTGGTTTGAGCGCAACGATGCTTTTTTTATTTTTTATGCCGTTGTTAGTATTGGTTTCTTTTTACTCTGGAAATACACGAGCTTTTGGGCCGGATTACCTATAGGCTTGGGTATTTTTGCATATGGCCTTTCCTATTTTTTGGTGCATGATATTTTTATTCATCAACGTTTTAAGCTTTTTAGAAATGCCAATAATTGGTATGCAAGAGGCGTTAGACGTGCTCATAAAATACACCATAAACACTTGGGAAAAGAAGATGGCGAGTGCTTCGGAATGTTATTTGTTCCGTTTAAATATTTCAAAAAATAGATTCCTTAAACTTCTTCAATGTCCATTAAAACCCATTTCGATTATATTATTATTGGAAATGGTTTAGCCGGATTACAACTTGCTTTAAAAATGGCATCAGATGCTTTTTTTGATGACAAACATATTGCCCTTATAGATTCTTCATTAAAAAACATGAATGATAAAACCTGGAGCTTCTGGGAAACCGAACCTTCACAATGGAACTGTATCGCTCATAAATCGTGGCAAAAAGCTTCAGTTATCACGGCTAAAAAAGACATTCCATTAGAACTTAATCCTTATTCATACAAATCCATTCGCTCTATTGACTTTTATAATTATGCAAAAGGAAAGCTTATTGAAAAGCAGAAAATTTCATTCATTTTAGAACATGTTGAAACAGTAACTGAAAACGACTTTGTAAAAGTATCAACTAATAAGAACACCTATTCAGCAACCCATGTTTTTGATAGTAGAATTCCTGAGGCGTTCTCCATCAATTCAAATGAAAGTATTTTAATTATTCAACATTTTAAAGGTTGGGTAATTAAAACTGAAACCAATTGTTTTGATATAAATAGTATCACTATGATGGATTTTAGGTTGAAAGACGGTGAGCAAACCACATTTACTTATATTTTACCGTTTTCTGAAACAGAAGCACTTATTGAATTCACCTATTTTACCTCGGAAATTGTTAATGAAGCTACTTATGATATGTTTATTGAAAAATATATTAAAGACTATCTGAAAATAGAAAATTACTCAATTATTGAAACTGAAGCAGGACAAATTCCTATGACCAACTTCCCTTTTGAAAAATTCAACACAAAAAAAGTTACTAAAATTGGAACTGGAGGTGGTTGGGTAAAAGGGTCAACAGGCTATTCCTTTAAACATACAGAGAAGAAAGTTGAAAAAATTATTGAAAATATTAAGGTAAATAAAACGCCGTCAAATAATTTATTTAAAAGCAGATTTAAGTTTTACGATAAAGTATTTTTAAAAGTATTAAAAGATGAAAACCATAAAGGGGAATGGCTATTTGAACAATTTTATGATAAAAATTCCATTCAAACAATGTTTCGTTTTTTAGATGAAGAATCCTCTTTTCTTGAAGAATTAAAAATTATGTGGTCATTATTTTCTTGGAGCTTTATAAAGGCGTTCTTTAAAACGCTATAATTAGATTTTTATTAAAACTACTCATTCACCACATTAACAGGATTTCCTTCTAAATAAGCCTTTAAATTATCAACTGTAGTTTGCATCAATCTGGTTCTAGAGGCTTTAGAAGCCCATGCAATATGAGGTGTAATAATACAGTTTTTGGCATTTAATAGCGGATTGTCTGCTTTTATAGGTTCGGTTGAAACGACATCGACAGCAGCACCCAATACTTTACCCGAGTTTAGGGCGTCTTTTAAATGGTCTTCCACTATCAATCCTCCACGAGCGGTGTTTATAATCATTACACCATCTTTCATTTTATCAATATTATTTTTATTGATAATGCCCTCTGTGGCTTCGGTTTGAGGACAATGTAAACTAATAATATCTGATGATTTTAGTAATTCATCCAAAGACACATATTTACAGGTTTCTGTTTCTAATTCTGGCTTTTTGCTTCGGTTATACGCCAAAATTTTCAAACCAAAAGCTTGACCAATTTTGGCGGTAGCTTGTCCTATGCTTCCAAAACCAATAATTCCTAAAGTTTTACCATCAAGCTCTATAAGTGGTGAATTCCAAAAACAAAAATCTAATGATTTAGTCCATTCACCATTATTAACTGCATTAGCATGATTACCAACGTTATGGCACATCTCGAGCAGTAAAGCCATAGTAAATTGTGCAACGGCTTGCGTACCATAAGTGGGAACGTTAGCAACTTGTATACCTAATGCTTTTGCAGTATCTACATCAATGACATTATAACCCGTTGCTAAAACCCCAATATATTTTAATTGAGGAACTTGTTTTAAAACCTCTTTAGTTAAAGGTGTTTTATTGGTAAAAACAATTTCAGCATCGCCTATGTTTTTTACAATATCTACTGAATTATTTCCAGTTCGATCATAAACCAATAAATCGCCAAATTGCTCAATACCTTTCCAACTTAAATCTCCTGGGTTAAGTGTGTAACCGTCTAGTACAACTATTTTCAACTTGTAAATCGCTTTTATTAAGTATTAAAATTATAGTAAATTTTACTAAAAAAGTAAATTTTGAGGCTTTTTATTTTTTAATCAAGGTCTCAATTGTTTCTCTAACCGAATCGCCATTCCAATTGGCTGCACCTGTTTTATCAATTACAATATTCCCTGATTTACCTATTAAAAAAGTTCTAGGAATACTTGAAATATCAAAATTTTCTGGATATTGAGTTACTGGATTATAAACTTGAAAATCATAGCCATTTTTAGCCATAAATTTATTGATAACTGTAAAGTCTTCGTTTGACACAAATACAAATTCAATTTTATCTTTATAATCAGTATACAAATCCTGCATACTAGGCATTTCAGCAATACACGGCGGACACCAAGTTGCCCAAAAATTAAGTAAAACTACTTTGCCTTTAGTGCTTTTAAAGTTAAAAACATCACCCTCCTTATTCTTTAATCCCCAATTATAATCGGTAATTAAAACCTCCCATTGGGGAGGTTTTTTTTATGCTTTTAATCTCATATTATTTTTGTTAATTTAGTAGCTTGGTTTTGACAAAGTATTTATAGCCTTTTATTATTTTTAAAAAATGAAATTAAAAAAAAGTAAAATTAAGAACA
>NZ_JBATHX010000183.1:0-18871 GCF_049667265.1 Algibacter sp.
ATTAGAATTCAATAAAAAAGGAGCTGTATTTCATCTATTCTACTACTAATTACAGTACTTAAGCGATTAATTTTGAAGTTATTAAAAAAAAGCTTAATTTTGCGCCCTCAAATTTCAAGGTATATATAATTATAAAAATATGCTGAAAAAATTTAAAATTATGGTAAAAAATATTGCAAGATCCGTAACTATTACGCTTACAATATTAGCACTATTGTATGTTTCGTTTCGTTCGAATGAAACTATTGATTTAAGTAAGTATTCTACAGAAGGCTTAGACTTAAATTACACAGTAAGTCTAGATGAGACAACTGTAAATGATAATCCATCTGCATTATCAGATTCCGATTTCGAATTTTCACCGTATTTAGGAAAATCATTTGTTGGTTTTAAAGAAGCTTTAGCTTTTAAAGAGTCAGGTGGTGATTATAATTCTGTTAATACATATGGGTATTTAGGAAAATATCAATTTGGTTCAGAAACCTTAAAGCTTATTGGTATTTATAATCCCGCATCATTTTTAAAGAACCCAAGATTACAAGAAAAAGCGTTTATAGCTAATTCTGCCCGTAACAAATGGATTTTGAGACGTGATATTAAGAATTTTGTTGGAAAACGAATTAACGGTATCATTATAACTGAATCGGGAATTTTAGCTGCAGCGCATCTTGCTGGTCCTGGAAGTGTAAAAAACTACTTAAGAAGTTATGGTTTAGATAATTTTGAGGATGGATATGGAACCACGGTTCATTATTATATGAAGCGTTTTTCTGGTTATGACACCTCTTTTATTAAAGCAAATAGAGAAGCTAAGGCTATTTAATAATTTAGCTTTTATGAATTATAAATATGGTAGGTCTTTTATGAAGGTCTACCTTATTTTTTTTCCATTGGTTTGCAGTCTGGGTTTTTATAAACTCAGTACTTAAGGTGATGTCGCAAGCAACACAAACATCTGTATTATTTTCTAAAACGGCCGATAGATCTTCGAGCATTTTGTTATTTCTATAAGGTGTTTCAATAAAAATCTGTGATTGATTTTGCTCAAATGATAGCCGTTCAAGTCTTTTTATTTCATTTTTACGCTCGCCCTTATCAATAGGAAGGTAGCCGTTAAAAGTGAAACTTTGTCCATTCATTCCCGAACTCATAATAGCCATTAAAATGGATGACGGGCCAACCAACGGCACCACTTTTATATTTTTTTGGTGTGCAATTTTTACAATTTCAGCTCCAGGATCTGCTACTCCAGGGCAACCAGCTTCCGATAATAAGCCAACATCCTCACCATGTAAGCATGGATTTAAAAATGTTGGTAAATCTGCTTTATCAGTAAATTTGTTTAAATGAAACATGGTTAGTGAAGGTTGCGATTTTTCTGGACTAATGCTTTTTATAAAACGCCTAGCTGTTTTATCGTTTTCAACAATAAACGTATCAATGCTGTCAATAGTTTGTTTTACGGTAATTGGTAAAACATCTAAAGGTTCGCTGTCACCTAAAGTGGTTGGAATAAGGTATAATTTACCAATTTGGTTGTTCATTTCAACTATAATAAGTTTTTTGCTATTTTTTCACAAGCTTCATCCAGCATTTGATACACGTTTTCAAATCCTTGATCGCCTCCATAATATGGGTCTGGGACTTCAAAATTCTCACCTTTATGAATTTCGTTAAGAATGAAATTTACTTTAGCAATATCTTGGTCGTTTCTTGCTAACTTAACAACATTTTTGAAATTAGATTCGTCCATAACATAAATCAAATCGAAAGTATCAAAGTCTGAAACAACAAATTGGCGTCCCTTAAGTTTTGAAATATCTAATCCATAGTTTCTTGCAACGGCAATCGATCTAATATCTGGAGCACTCCCTGTATGATAGTTAGCCGTTCCAGCAGAATCAATAATAAAATCTTTTGAAAGTTTTGACTTTAAAATACCTTCAGCTAAAGGAGAACGACAAATGTTTCCTAAGCAAACCATTAAAATTTTAGTCATGATAAGAATGTCTTAAACAGAAAGTTTTTTGCCTATATCTTCAACGTATTTTCTAAATTGTTTATCTGTTGAAGATAAGTTGTCAACTGTTTTACAAGCATGTAGAACTGTTGCATGGTCACGTTTTCCAATTTGAGAACCAATACTAGCAAGCGATGCTTTAGTGAATTTTTTAGCAAAAAACATGGCTAATTGACGTGCTTGAACTATATGACGTTTTCTAGTTTTTGACTGTAACGTGTCAACATCCATTTGGAAATAATCAGACACTACTTTTTGGATATAATCAATGGATACCTCGCGCTTTGTATTTTTTACAAATTTTTCAACAATAACCCGTGCTAAATCAAGTGTGATTTCTTTCTTATTGAATGATGATTGAGCAATTAATGAAATAATAGCACCTTCAAGTTCCCTAACATTAGATTTAATGTTTTTAGCAACATATTCAATAATATCATCAGGCATTTCTACGCCATCACGATATAATTTATTCTTTAAAATAGAAACTCTTGTTTCAAAATCTGGATTTTGCAATTCTGCTGATAATCCCCATTTAAAACGGGATAATAAACGTTGTTCAATATCTTGCATATCCACCGGCGCCTTGTCACTCGTTAAAATAACTTGCTTACCATTTTGGTGTAAGTGATTGAATATATGGAAAAATACATCTTGCGTACCTGTTTTTCCGGATAAGAATTGAACATCGTCAATAATAAGGACATCTATAATTTGATAAAAATGAATAAAATCATTTCTATTATTTTTCTTTACAGCATCAATATATTGTTGGGTAAATTTTTCAGCAGAAATATATAAAACGGTTTTCTCTGGATATTTATCTTTTATATCAACACCAATAGCATGAGCTAAATGCGTTTTTCCTAAACCAACACCACCAAAAATTAATAATGGATTGAATGAAGTTCCTCCTGGTTTATTTGCTACTGCTAATCCTGCGCTTCGTGCTAATCTATTAGAATCTCCTTCTAAAAAATTTTCAAAACTATAATTAGGATTTAACTGCGATTCAATTTTAACATTCCTAATTCCAGGAATAACAAAAGGGTTCCGCAATTCAGGACTCTTATTATTTAAAGGAACATCAACATCTTGAGATTTTAAAGCGCCTCTATTCGAGCTTGGAATTTTTTCAGTAAAAGGTTGTTTGTTCCCATACGTGTTTTCCATTTTAATAATGTAAACAAGTTTGGCTGTTTCCCCTAATTCTTTGGTAAGTGAAACTTTAAGAATTTTAACATAATGTTCTTCAAGCCATTCGTAAAAGAATTTACTAGGCACCTGAATACTTAAAGCGGTATCAGTAAGTTTAACTGCCTTAATTGGTTCAAACCAAGTTTTGTATGCTTGCGGTTGGATGTTATCCTTTATGAATTCAAGACAGTTATTCCAAACCGATTGCGCAGTTACACTCATGTGTTAATTTTGTTTTTTTGTTTTAGGTTTTAAGATAGAATAACTACAAAAGATGTAAATTTCAATTCCCCCTTAATTGAATGGCAAATATGTGAACAAATTTCTAAAAAAAAAAATGATTTACTATTGAATTTTAAGAAAATTTTCCTCATGTTTAACCTCTTGCCGAAACTACAAAAAAATATTCAATAAAACTTATGAAAATCGATGAAATACAAATAAGAGTGAGATATGGTGAAACTGACCAAATGGGAGTTGTTTATCACGGTAACTATGCGCTATATCTTGAAATGGGGAGAATTGAGTGGTTACGAAAACTAGGCGTTTCCTACAAGACCATGGAGGAAAATGGAATTATGCTACCTGTTGTTTCTTTACATATAAACTATAAAAAATCAGCGGGTTATGATGATGTAATTAATGTAAAAACTCAACTAAAAAATAGGCCAACAGCCAAGATTGAATTTGAGTACGAAATCACAAGTGAAAGTGGAGAGATTTTGGCTACAGCTAGCATTGTTTTAGTATTTATTGACATTAAAACAGGAAGACCAATAAGGGCGCCAAAATATATTTTAGATCTTTTGGACGATTAATTAAATCATTTTTATGTCAATTTCGTACAGTCGTTCAAAAATTTCTTGGATTGTTCCGGCTTCATTTTTTCTGACGGATATAAAAATTTTGCAATCCATTTCTAATATTTGATTAATTATATTCAATTGCTTTTCCTTAATAACGCGCATAACGGTGTTCATGTTCTTGTAATCAAAAGATATTAAATAATCAATGTTTATAGTTTTTTCGATAATTTTTGAAGCATCAAGCGCCATTTGTGCCGCCGTTCTATAAGCATTAATTAATCCGCCAACACCTAATTTTACACCGCCAAAATATCTCACTACAACAATTAATACGTTTGTAAGATCAAAGGATTGGATTTGTCCATAAATTGGCATTCCTGCAGAATTACTAGGTTCACCATCATCATTGACACGATACGCCATTGTTTCTGTTCCTATTTGATAGGCATAACACCAATGTCTTGCTGAATGATGTTCTTTTTTTAGGTTTTCTAAATGAACTTTTACGTCATCTTCATTTAAAACAGGAAATGCATATCCGAAAAACTTACTATTCTTATCTTTAAATAATACCGGTTTAGGCGCTTTTTTTATGGTTCTATATGTGTCCTTTTCAATCAAATTATTTAAAATAGTTGATTCTTTGTTTCAAATAGGTTGATAACATCTTCCATTCCAGGCGTAATATGCCAAGTTTTAAATTTCATGGTATTGGCAGTTTCTATGTTGTCCTTATTGTCATCAATAAATAAACATTCTTCAGCTTTAAGGTTGTTTTCATTTAACACAAATTCAAAAATATCTCGATTTGGTTTCACCAAGTTTATTTCGTGCGACAGGTAAAAGGCGTCAAAACAATTTTTAAAATCTTCATAAAAGGGAACATTGGTTTTTATAAAATCTATATGAAGCGCATTGGTGTTGCTTAATAATATCAATTTGTAATTTGAATTCGATTTAAGTGCTTTCAAAAAGTCTAATCTGTTTTTCGGAAAATCTTTCAACATAAAATTCCAAACCTCAATAAGATCATCTTTAATTAATTTCGGAAAATTTTCAGAGTAGAATTCCAGAAACTCATCAGTCGAAATTAATCCTTGTTCATAAAAACTATTAAAACCAAGCATTTCATCGGAAAGGGATTCTATTTGAAAAGTTTCTAAGGCATGTTTATGAGCAGCCTCAATATTTAAATTGATAAATACGTTGCCAAAATCAAAAATAATAGTCTTAATCATTATTATAAATTTTAAGATTGTCTGTAATTATTTGTGCTTCAGAAATTAAAACACCCTGTAAATTCGGGGCTTTAATTCCTGTTTTGAATTCGACTTGTCCAGTAAAAATCCGAGCTTCGTCCCAAAGGTTTTCATCAATAAAGGTTTGAAGTGTTTTTGCGCCACCTTCAATAATGACAGAATTTATATGGTTTTCAAAAAGAAAATCACCAATTTGTTTAGCAATAGGTTTTGAAAAATCGATGGTATTTTTTGTAATTAAAAGCGTTTCGGCATCATTATTAAAAACGGCGTGGGTTTTCGAAATTTTTTCATTTTTATCAATAACAATTCTAACAGGATTATTTCCAGTCCAATCTCTAACCGTTAAGGAAGGGTTATCCTTAAAAACGGTATTCGTGCCAACAAGAATTGCCTGTTCCTCCGCGCGCCATTTATGAACCCATTGCCTTGAAATGGCATTTGTTATCCAAACTGGTTTTTGTTCGCTTTTAGTTTTTGGAGCAATAAAACCATCCTTCGTTTCAGCCCATTTTAAAATAATATAAGGTCGTTTCTTATTATGGAAAGTAAAAAATCGTTTGTGGTGTTTTTTGCATTCTTCTTCTAAAACGCCTACTGTTACATGGCGTCCCGCTGCTTTCAATTTTGCAATTCCCTTTCCTGCAACTTTCTCATTATCATCTATGCAGCCAATAACAATATTTGGAATGTTGTTTTCTATAATGAGGTCGCTACAAGGTGGTGTTTTTCCAAAATGCGAACAAGGTTCTAGCGTTACGTATATTGAGGATTCTTTTAATAAATGGGTGTTTTTAACTGAATGTATGGCATTTACTTCGGCATGATTTCCCCCGAAAGGGCTTGTAAAACCTTCACCAATTATTTTGTTATCATGAACAATCACGCTTCCAACCATAGGATTTGGTCGGGTGCTACCTAAACCGTTTTTAGCAATTTGGATACAGCGATTTATGTATGTTTCATAAATTGTCAAAATTTAAAATTTAATTTTCACATCTTCCGTTTGGTCAATATTATAATAGTGAGAAAAGCCCAAAACCTTGTATTTTATCTCGCCTTTATATTGGACTTTTACTTTTTTGCTAAACAGACTTCCTAATAAACCACCAATACTTTTGTTGCTAAAAATACTATCCGTAGGAACGTTGGTTTTTAAAGGAATGGTAAATTCTTTTTTTGCTGGAACTTCAAAACTTTCGGTTGAAACCGTTGCCATTTCATTGTCGTTCACAAACACTTTTATTTCGTCGGTTTGTAATTCACCGCCAATATCATTAGGGTTTATAAATTTAGCATCAGCAGTAAAAGTGACATATTTTGAGGTTGATTCTAAAACCTTAATATTCTCAATACCAATAAATTCAGGTTTTTCGTTTACTGAACAACTGAATAGCGTAAAACAGATTGTTGATAAGATTATAAGTTGTTTCATTCTGATTTTTTTCGATTTAACGTATCTTCACTACTTTAAAAATAGCAATTATAGTGAGTAAAGATACTACAGTTATTCGAGAAATTGAACCTCAAGATAATGCACAATTGGAGCAAGTAATTAGAGCGTGTTTCCATGAGTTTAAAATCCCTTTAGAAGGCACGGCTTATTCAGACCCTGAAACATCAAGCATGTTTGAGTCCTATCAAAATGATAACGATGTGTATTTTGTAATTGATGTTAATGGCGAAGTTTTAGGCGGAGGCGGTGTAAAGCCTTTAAAGGATTTTGAAAGTGATGTTTGCGAAATTCAGAAAATGTACTTTTCACCTAAAGTACGAGGTAAAGGTTATGGTAAAGCCTTGTTTGAAAAATGTATGGAATCTGCCAAAGCGCTTGGGTATAAAAAATGTTATTTAGAATCGGCATCACAGCTTAAAGCGGCAATCCACATTTATGAGAGTTACGGTTTTAAACATTTAGAGAAAGAACTTGGTAACACAGGACATTATTCATGTGGTGTCTGGATGATAAAAGATTTATAAAAAGTCACAAATGAAATTAAAACACCTTCAAAATATATTTCACGATGATTTAGATGCTATTTATGGCGAAGAAGAAGTTGATAGCTTCTTTTATATGTTGATTCATGATTATTTTGATGTTACTAGAATTCAATTGGCCATAGATTCAAACCTTACAATTGATGATCCTGAAAAAATTCTTGAAGCGCTTAGTTTTTTAAGAGACCATGTTCCAATTCAATATGTTATAGGTGAAACAGAATTTTATGGTTTGCCCTTTAAGGTCAATAACAATGTTTTAATTCCTAGACCCGAAACGGAAGAATTAGTTAATTGGGTATTAAAAAAGACTGATAAAGAAAAAACTGTAAGCATTATTGATTTAGGCACAGGGAGCGGTTGTATTGCCATTTCGTTGGCTAAAAACTTACCTAATGCTAAAATTTTTGCATTAGATATAAGTGAAAAAGCTTTAGAAGTAGCAAAACAAAATGCTAAATTAAATAATGTTAATATTGAATTTATTGAAGCTGATATTTTAGAAACTAAAAGTATTCAGGATTTAAAATTTGATATTATTGTGTCCAATCCTCCATATGTACGCGAAAAAGAAAAAGCGTTTATGAAACCTAATGTTTTAGAAAACGAACCGCATTTAGCATTATTTGTAAAAGATAATAACCCGTTGCTTTTTTATGAAGCTATTACACATTTTTCAGTATTAAATTTAATAGATAACGGGGTTTTGTATTTTGAAATCAATGAATATTTAGGCAAAGATATGATTGAATTGTTACATGATAATAACTTTCAGAATATTGAATTAAAACAAGATATCTTTAAAAAAGATAGAATGATAAAAGGAATTAAAAGTTAATGAATACGATAAAACAACAATTAGAAAATCTTCGAAATGAATTAAGAAATCATAATTATAATTATTATGTACTTGATAATGCCACTATTTCAGATTTTGATTTTGATATAAAATTAAAGCAGCTTCAAGAATTAGAATCTAATCACCCTGAGTATTTTGATGCAAATTCACCCACACAAAGAGTAGGAGGTGAGATTACCAAGAATTTTGAAACAACAGTTCATGAGTTTCGCATGTATTCTTTAGATAATTCATATTCAAAAGAAGATTTACAAGATTGGGAAACCCGAATTAAAAAATTAGTTGATGGTGATATTCAATACACATGTGAATTAAAATACGATGGCGCATCTATAAGTTTAACCTATGAAAACGGGAATTTAGAAAAAGCGGTTACGAGAGGTGATGGATTTCAAGGTGATAATGTAACAGCCAATATAAAAACGATTAAATCTGTGCCCTTACAATTAAAAGGTGATTATCCATCTAAGTTTGATATTCGTGGTGAAATTGTTTTGCCTTTTGAAGGTTTTATTAAAATGAATGAGGAGCGCATCGAAATTGGTGAAGAGCCTTATAGAAATCCAAGAAATACAGCTTCAGGAAGTTTAAAACTGCAAGATAGTTCTGAAGTTGCTAAACGACCCTTGGAATGTTTGCTATATAATTTAACAGGCACTAATTTAGGAGTTAAAACACAATTTGAAAGTCTAGATAAAGCCAGGCAATGGGGTTTTAAAGTCCCTGAAGCGGCAAAATTAGTTAATTCTATTGATGAAGTTTTGGAGTTTATTGAATATTGGGATGTACATCGTCATGATTTACCTTACGAAACTGATGGCGTTGTTATTAAAGTTAATAATTTACAACAACAGGAAGAGTTGGGCTATACAGCCAAAGCACCACGTTGGGCTATGGCATATAAATTTAAAGCCGAACAGGTTTCAACCACATTAAATAGCATAACTTATCAAGTTGGAAGAACCGGAGCTATTACACCTGTAGCCAATTTAGAACCTGTTGAATTAGCTGGAACAACTGTAAAAAGAGCGTCTTTACACAATGCCGATCAAATTGAAAAACTAGATATTCGCGTTGGCGATGAAGTTTATGTTGAAAAAGGCGGTGAAATTATCCCTAAAATTTTAGGTGTTGATTTAACAAAACGTCCAACAAATTCTCAACCCACAAAATACATTACTGAATGTCCTGAATGTCATACACAACTTGTACGTCAAGAGGGCGAAGCACAACATTATTGCCCAAATTACAATGGTTGTAACCCTCAAATTATAGGTAGAATTCAGCACTTTATATCTAGAAAAGCTATGGATATAGATGGTTTAGGTGGAGAAACAGTAGCCTTATTAGTAAATGAAGGTTTGATTACTAATTATTCAGATTTATATGAATTAACAAAAGAACAGGTAATCCCTTTAGAACGGATGGCTGAAAAGAGTGCTGAGAATTTAATACAAGGTATTGAGCAATCAAAAAACATTCCTTTTGAGCGTGTTATGTTTGCTCTTGGTATTCGATATGTAGGTGAAACTGTAGCAAAAAAACTGGTAAAGCATTATAAAACTATTGATGCTATAATAGCTGCTACGCAAGAAGAATTAGTTAATGTTGATGAGATAGGGGTTAAAATAGCTGAAAGCGTGTGTCTCTTTTTTTCTTCCGAAGAAAATTTAAATACTATAAATAGATTAAAAAGTTTTGGTGTGCAATTGGAAATGTCTGCTGATGCTTTAAGTGGTCAAACAGAAATTCTTAAAGGGGATGTTGTTGTGGTGTCTGGAGTGTTTCATTCGGTTTCAAGAACAGAGCTTAAAAAACTTATTGAAGACAACGGAGGTAAGGTAAGTAGTTCAATTTCTGCTAAAACAAGCTATATTGTTGCAGGCGATAATATGGGGCCAAGTAAAAAAGATAAAGCTGAAAAGTTAGGGATTATTTTAATAAATGAACATGAATTCTTACAAAAAGTAAAATAAATACATATTTTTATCGATTAAATGTAATAAAACACGTTTAATTGTAAAAAATTATATATGTTTGGATTTCAATATTAAATTACTCTCATGTACAAGTTGAAAGTCTTGGTTGGAATTGTCTTAATTTGCTATATATCTTTTACTGTTTTAGAATTTAGCAGTAATAAAAACCTTGCTTTTTATTTTCAATCTTTGATTGTGCCAGTAATCACAATTATTTACACATTTTTTATAAAAATTAAAAGTAAATTGTTTTTGTTTTTTTTAATCTGTTATTCTTTATCAGATATTTTAGGTATTGTTATAGCTAATTTGCCTAACGATGAATCACAAAAACTCCTTGATATTGAATACTATTTTGGTAAGTCCTTGTATATTTTGGCGTATTTGTTTCTGCTATTTAAAATATTAAAATCAATAAATTTTCAACATGTATTTAGAAATTTAAAAATGCATGTTTTGGTTTTATTAATATTGAATGCCTATTTGTTATTTGTTTTGCAAGGTATTATAAATCCAAAATTAGTACTTGAAAATGATTACTATTTAGAGTTGGCATATAATATTGTTGTTTTAAGTTTACTGTCCTCTGCATTGTTAAATTATTCTTATAGAGATAATAGAAAATCGCTCTACTTGTTTTTTGGAACATTGTTTATCGTTTTCTCTGAAGTTATGGATATAGCTTATATTTATGTGTCTCCAAGAAGTTTATTAAACTTTTTATCTACCACCTTATGCCTTGTTGCTTTTTTCTTCTTTATTAAGCAATCAAAGCTATTAAATATTATAAGTGATGACAATGATTTTGTAATTGCCGAATAGCACTTATTAATTAGTATTAAAAGGAATGTCTTTTTTATTTAAATAAAGTTTTATTGCTCAAAGTAAAAGGTAAAAACAGCAGTTCAAAAAAGTAATCTACCATCATTTTTTTACTCAATTCTTAATGGTATAAAGTGCATATTAATGGCACCTCCAATATAAATACTTATCCCAATCCAAACACTTCTTGTTATAAGCATTAAAAGGCCAGCAAAAAGCCATTAAACTATTATGGATGTTCCTTTTGCAGATTTGTTTTTTTCAGAATCAAAATAAAAATCAATTTTACCTAGGTTTATGCCATAGCAGCCAACTTGGTTAACTAACATATTTTTGTCTTCACTATTTTTAACAACCGTTGGTTTTCGTAAAAAGGTATGTGTATGCCCGCCAATAATTAAATCGATGTCTTTTGTGGCCTTTGCCAATGTTAAGTCACTTATTTTATTTGGACTATTTTTATAATAATACCCTAAATGTGATAAGCAGATAATTAAATCACACCGTTCTTCATATTTAAGAATCCGTGCCATATCCTGGCTTACTTCAAGGGGGTCTAAATACTTTGTTTCTTTAAACATATCAGGAGCTACCAAGCCGCTAAGTTCAATTCCTAAACCAAAAACACCTATTTTAATGCCATCTTTTTTAAAGACTTTGTAGGGTTTGGCATGTGTGTCCATTATAGTGTTTGAAAAATCATAATTTGCGGATATAAACTCAAACTCAGCATGTGGAAGTTGTGCATATAAACCATCAATACCATTATCAAAATCATGATTACCAATAGTTGCAGCATCATATTTTAATTTACTCATAAGTTTAAATTCCAATTCGCCACCGTAGTAATTAAAATATGGTGTGCCTTGAAAAATATCACCAGCATCTAATAATAGTGTATTTGGGTTTTCATTTCTAATCGACTCTACTAAAGTGGCACGTCTTGCAACACCACCTTTGTTCGCGTTTCTGGTGTCTTCAGGTCCAAAAGCATCAATATGGCTATGTACATCATTAGTATGAAGAATTGTTATTTTAGTTGTTTTTGTGGCACTAGAAAAAGATTGTAACCCAATACTTCCAAGTGTAACCAAAGCTGTTCCTGCTGATGCTTGTTGAATAAAATGTCTGCGATTCATAATTATTTTATTTGAATAAATCTGTCGTCAATAACCGGTTTTAATGTATCAATCTTATTGAATTTATCAATTAAAGCATTCCTAATTTTATAACCTAAATGATAAATACTGTCATTAGGACGAAAAAAGTTCATATTATCACCACCATTGTACAGATAATCATTAGTAGCAACATAATATGTTTTGTCTTTATTAATTATTTCTCCATTTATCGTAGCATCAATTATTTTAAAGTCATTATTTAAAACCAACTTTAGTTTAGAAATGGGGTGCGCTCTTTTCGATTTGCTTAAATAACCTATTAAACTATCAATTTGGGTACCCTTAAGCGCTACAACTACAACGCTATTTTCAAAAGGCATTAATTCAAAAGCTGTTCTTTTTGATACCTTACCTTTGTTTAAAGCTGATCTGATGCCACCATGATTAAGTAATACCATATCAATATCATGCCCAGTTCTACTTTTAAAAACAGGATTAGCTTCGCTGTAAACCGCATCAGCCATAAAATTACCAACAGCTGTATTTAATTCGCCATCAGTCTTAGAATAAGTGTCAACAGAATATGCTAAAACACTATCTAAATCCTTTTCAATGTTATCTCTGTAGGGTTTTACGAAAGCTTCAATTTCAGGATCTTTTGGTATTGAATCTGAAATTTCAATTTGACTGCCTTCAATTTTTGAAAGTTGTAATTTTTCTTGTTTACAATTCAGAAAAACTAAAAAATATAACAAAATAAAGAATTGTGTAAACCTCATATGAAAATCTATAATTTGAATGTACTTTTGCTACCTTTGCGCAAAGTATAAAGATAAATGATTTTAAAGGGTTTTAAAGAAAAATCTAATAAAAAGTACCTTAACAAATTGTTGAGTGAGCGTAACATTAATGTTAATGCTGATAAGGTAATTAGCTTAGGTGTTATCTTAAATATTGATGAATTTGATGACTTTGAAAAGTTTAGAGGCCTAGCAGATTATATAAATATTAGACCTAATAAACTGAAAATCATAGCCTATTCTTCAAATAAAAAGGAAGGATTGCATTCATGGGATGAGTGTTTTAATCCAAAAGATTTTGGTTGGAAAGGCGTAGTTAAAAATACGGAGTTGCAGACTTTTTTAGATTCAGAATTTGATGTTTTAATAAGTTATTATGATAATGAATTACTAGAATTGAAATTGATAACTGCTAAATCTAAAGCGAAATTTAAAATCGGAATTTTACAATCAGATGAACGATTGAACGATTTAATAATTAAAACCCATTTAAAACAATTCGAACTTTTTAAAGAAGAAGTGTTTAAATATTTAACCATTTTTAAAAAATTAAGTAGTAATGAATAATAAGTTTGTAGGAACAGGCGTGGCGTTGGTTACACCATTTAATTCAGATTTAAGTGTTGACCACAAAGCATTGGCTAATATTGTAAATTATAATATTGAAAATGGGACTGATTATCTTGTAATCTGTGGAACAACAGGTGAAAGTGTGACCCTTTCAAAACAAGAAAAAAAGGACGTTACTGCCACTATTATAAAAGCCAATAACGGACGATTACCTTTAGTTTTAGGAATTGGAGGAAATAATACAGTAGCTGTTATTCAGGAAATTAAAACGACAGATTTAAGTGGGATAGATGCCCTATTATCTGTATCGCCATATTATAGTAAACCAACACAAGAAGGTATTTATCAGCATTTTAAAGCCATTGCAGAAGCCTCTCCAATTGATGTGATTTTATATAATGTTCCTGGACGAACTTCAAAAAATGTTGAAGTTGATACAACCTTGCGATTAGCTAATGATTTTAAAAATATTGTTGGTGTAAAAGAAGCAGGAAATAATATGAGTCAATATTTGCAATTAATTAAAAACAAACCAGAAGGGTTTTTAATAATTTCTGGTGATGATGATTTGGTTCTAGGTGTTACTTTAGCTGGAGGTGCGGGAGTTATTTCTGTGATAGGACAGGCATTTCCAAAAGATTTTTCAGAAATGATTCGTTTAGGATTAATAGGTGATGCAAAAGCTGCTTATAAGTTGCATTTTAAGCTTATGGATGTTATTGGTTATATTTTTGAAGAAAACAATCCTGCAGGTATTAAAGCAGTTTTTGAAGCTTTAAAATTATGTCAAGATACCGTTAGATTACCAGTAGTTCCAGCCTCAAAAAAACTTAAGAAAAAAATTGTTGATTTTGTAAAAGGGTATTAATCTGTTAAATATTACTTAAACCTTACAATTACTGTGTTTTTGCAATTATTTTAGCCGTGAAATATTATTTTTTAAATTCATATTAATAGCGTATTTTTGCGTGCTGTATTAAAAATCTATGAACAAATTTTTTTACTTATTAGTTTTTCTTACTGTTTTAAGCGGTTGTAGTGAATATCAAAAGGCTTTAAAAGCTGATGGAGAAAGTGCAATTGGAGATAAATTTAAAATGGGGGAAGAATTATATAATGCTGGTAAATTTAGCAAAGCAAACAGGCTTTTTGCTCAAATTGTACCAAATTATAGAGGGAAACCTCAGGCTGAAAAATTAATGTACTTGTATTCTAAATCATTTTATGAAATGAAAGATTACTATGTTGCAGGATATCAGTTTGAACGTTTTGCTTCAAGTTACCCAAAAAGTGAAAAAGTAGAAGAGGCATCATTTTTAAGTGCGAAAAGTGCTTACCAATTGTCGCCTGTTTATAGTAAAGATCAAAAAGAAACAAAGACAGCAATTGAAAAACTTCAAGATTTTATAAATCTTTTTCCAGAGTCAAATTATGTGTCGGATGCAAATGTGTTGATTCAAGAATTAGATATTAAATTGGAGAATAAAGCTTACGAAATAGCAAAACAGTATAATCAAATTTCTGATTATCCAGCTTCAGTAAGGTCTTTTGATAATTTTATTTTTGAATTCCCAGGATCTAAACTTCGTGAAGATGCTTTATTTTATAGATTAGATTCTGCGTATAAATTAGCACTTAATAGTGTCGAGGTTAAAAGAACGGTTCAAGCAGGATTAGTATATTTGAAAAAGGAACGTTTGGAAACAGCAAAAGAATACTCTGATGGATTTAAAAAATTATATAAAAATTCAGAGCATATTGATGATGTTGAAAAAATGGCTTCAGAAATAAACAAAGAATTAGAAATTTACAGCACAAAAAGTTAAATATAACACCAATGGATTTAAAAAAAACCAATGCTCCAGTTAATACGGTAACGTATGATAGAAATCAAATTGATGAGCCAACAGGCAATATCTACGAGTCAATTTCAATCATTTCAAGACGTGCAGAACAAATTAACACAGAGATTAAAAAAGAACTAATTGATAAGTTAGAAGAATTTGCTACTTATAATGATAGTCTTGAAGAAATCTTTGAAAACAAAGAGCAAATTGAGGTTTCAAAATTTTATGAAAAATTACCAAAACCTCATGCGTTAGCTGTTCAAGAATGGTTAACTGATAAAATTTATTTTAGAAATACTGACGAAGATAATCAGGAATAATTTCTGAAATTAAACGCCAATAAATAAACTCCAAAACCGTTTTAATTAATGGTCTTGGAGTTTATTGGTTTTTGGAATTTAAAAAAGAGAAGCTTGCTTTTGTTTTTTGAAATTTTAATATCTTGCGACTAAGCATAGGCTATTTTATTAGGCTATTAAAATAAGTAATATGAGCATATTAGGCGGAAAAAATATATTATTAGGCATAACTGCTGGTATTGCCGCTTATAAAACAGCTTCACTTGTTCGTTTATTTGTAAAATCTGGAGCCAACGTAAAAGTTGTGATGACACCATCAGCAAAAGAATTCATTACCCCTTTAACTTTATCAACACTTTCTAAAAACCCTGTTCATTCTTTATTTACTAATGAAGAAGATGATAATGCGGTATGGAATAGTCATGTCGATTTAGGTTTGTGGGCAGATATTTTTGTTGTCGCACCAGCAACGGCAAATACCATGTCTAAAATGGCTAATGGTGTTTGCGATAACCTTTTGCTAGCAACATATTTATCAGCTAAATGTCCAGTCTATTTTGCACCAGCAATGGATTTAGATATGTACAAACATCCTTCAACACTAGAGTCTTTTAATAAGCTTAATGATTTTGGTAATATTATGATTCCTGCAACAAGCGGTGAATTAGCAAGTGGTTTAGTAGGCGAGGGTAGAATGGCTGAACCTGAAGATATTTTGTCTTTTATTGAAAACGATATTTTAGGAAAATTACCGCTTCGAGGAAAAAAAGTATTGATAACTGCGGGACCGACCCATGAAGCTATTGATCCTGTTCGTTTTATAGGAAATCATTCCAGCGGAAAAATGGGGTTTGAAATTGCTAAAGCAGCAGCCAATCTAGGTGCTCAGGTTGTTTTGGTAACAGGGCCAACAAATCAACAAACGTCACATTCAAGTATTATTGTAAAGCCAGTTGTTAGCGCTCAAGACATGTATAACGAAGTGCATGAACATTTTGAAACCTCAAATATTGCTATACTTTCTGCTGCGGTTGCCGATTTTACTCCTAAAGAAGTAGCTAATCAGAAAATAAAAAAGAAGTCTGATACGTTAACTTTAGAGTTAGAAAAAACAAAAGACATTTTAGCATCCTTAGGAGCGATTAAAAAAAATCAATTTTTAGTAGGTTTTGCATTGGAAACAAACAACGAGCTTGAAAATGCAAAAGGAAAATTAAAAAGAAAGAATTTAAATTTAATTGTCTTAAATTCGTTAAATGACAAAGGTGCCGGATTTAAAACTGACACTAATAAAGTAACTTTTATTGATGATAAAGAAAATATTTTAGAGTTTCCTTTAAAATCAAAAAGTGAAGTTGCTTCCGATTTATTAAATAAAATTATATCAGAAATTGATGCGTAATATTCTAGTTGTATTAATACTTTTACTTTCTTTTAAAGGAGTTTCTCAAGAGTTAAATTGTAATGTTGTTGTTAACGCAGAGCAAACGGGTAATGAAAACTTTCCTATTTTTAAAACACTTGAAAAACAACTTAACGAGCTTATAAATAATACCAAGTGGACAAAAAAAACATTTAAAGATCAAGAACGTATTTCTTGTAATATGTTTTTAAATATTACAAATTATAGCGGAGAATCTTTTCAAGGTACTTTACAAATTCAATCTTCACGACCAATTTATGGATCGTCATTCAGTACACCAATTTATAATTTTAACGATAAAGATTTTAATTTCAGATATCTTGAATTTCAGAATTTAATTTACAATCCAACGCAGTTTGAATCTAATTTAATTTCTGTTTTAGCATTTCATATTAATATGATTTTAGCCTTAGATGCTGATACTTTTGCTGAAAAAGGCGGTGATGAATATTACAAACAAGCCCAAATAATAACCAATTATTCTCAACAAGGTAACTTTCAAGGTTGGAAAGTAGAAGATGGGTTACAAAGTAGGTTTACACTAATTGATAACGTTTTATCGCCAACATTTAAAGAGTTCAGAGACGTTTTGTACACATATCACAGAAAAGGATTAGATGTTATGAGCGATAACGTAAAAGCCGGGAAAGCCGAAATAGCTTCTTCTTTAGGGAAATTTGAGGCTATGAATAGTCGTAGACCAAATTCGTTTTTACTTCGAACATTTTTTGATGCAAAATCTGAAGAAATTGAACAGATTTTTTCTGATGGACCAGCAGTAAATATTGTAAGTTTAAAAGAAACACTTCAAAAAGTTGCGCCAATGCACAGTAGCAAATGGCAAAATATTAAATTATAGACATTTTTTGTCAAAGTAGCTTACTGCGACTAAATACTGAATACTGATACATGCTAACCTCACTTTCCATAAAAAATTACGCTTTAATTGATAAACTCCATGTCGATTTTAATGATGGTTTTTCAATTATTACCGGTGAAACAGGAGCTGGTAAATCTATTTTACTAGGCGGACTTTCACTAATATTAGGTAAGCGCGCAGATTTAAGTAGTTTAAAAGATGCCTCGGAAAAATGTATTATTGAGGCTGTTTTTAATATTTCAAATTACGATTTGAAATCGCTTTTTGAGGCAGAAGATTTTGATTATGAAAACCAAACTATTATAAGGCGAGAAATTTTACCTTCTGGTAAATCCAGAGCTTTCGTTAATGATTCACCGGTTAATTTATCGGGCTTACAGGTTTTAGGCGAACGTTTAATCGATATTCATTCGCAACATCAAACGTTGCAATTAACGAGTAACGAATTTCAATTTCAAGTCATTGATGCATTGGCTAAAAATGAGGACAATCTTCAAGAATATAAAACCGAATTAAAAGCCTACAAAACCCTTCAGAAAGAACTTAAAGAACTCAAGGCTTTTCAAGCAGAAGCCATAAAAGAACATGATTACAACTCCTTTTTATTAAATGAATTATTAGAGGCCAATTTAATTGAAGGTGAGGAAGAAAGCTTGGAGGAAGAATATGAAACTTTGAATAATATTGAAGACATTCAAGAAAAGCTTTCAGAAGCCTATCAACTTTTAGGTGAAGAGGAAGGCGGTGCCATTGCATTACTAACAACATTAAAAAATGTTTTTCATAAGTTATCTGGATTTTCCTCAAAGTATCAAGACTTATATAATAGAGCAAATAGCAGTTTGATTGAATTGGACGATTTATATAGTGAAGTTAGTGACCATCAAGAAAATATTGATGCCGATCCAAACAGGCTAGAAATTGTTGATGCTAAGCTTAAAACGCTTCATAGTTTAATGCAAAAACATGTTGCGGCAAATGTTTCAGAGCT
>NZ_JBATHX010000184.1:0-20849 GCF_049667265.1 Algibacter sp.
AATTTCGTACGAGTTGCCATCATCACAAGTGCATGATGCAATTCCGCTCTCAACTCTTAAAACAGAACAAGAGCTAGGTATGTGATTTGGGTCTGTTAATTCAAAAGCTCTATATTGATCACCGCCAAGATAAGAAAGTACAATGCCATTCACCGCTCCATATGAGTCATATAAAGTAATATAGTTGCCAGGAAATTTTAATTGACTGAATTGAGGTAAATCGGTATTTATTAAATTTCTAGTATTAACATTATAATCAGGGAAATAAGGGTTCGTTTTAATTTCATCATTATTGCTGCAAGCAACAAAAAAAACGAGAAAAAACATATTATAAGTATATTTCATAGTTGATAAGAATTGAAACGCAATTTACAATAAAAAGTAAATGACGTTAATTATTTTGTATATTTCCTTTGAACGTTTTTTAATTTTTAAATTAGTTTTAAGGTAAAGTCTATTTTTGTTTTCAATACATATTAAACTAAAAATTTGTACTTTTGTTATACAATCTCGTGTAAGCGGGATTTTTTTATTTGCTGAACTTGTTCAGCATCTTTTATTAAGTAAAACGATGAAGTTATGAGTAAAGTATCATACTATACACCTGAAGGATTAAAAAAATTAAGAGCAGAGTTAAGTCAGCTTAAAGATGTTGAACGTGTAAAAGCTTCAAGAGCTATAGCTGAAGCTAGAGATAAAGGCGATTTGAGTGAAAATGCGGAATACGATGCTGCAAAAGAAGCACAAGGGATGTTAGAAATGCGAATTTCTAAACTAGAAGATGCCTTGGCTGGTGCGCGAATTATTGATGAATCTCAAATGGATACTTCTAAAGCGTTAGTGTTATCAAAAGTGAAAATAAAAAATCAAACCAATGGAATGGAAATGAATTATACTTTGGTGGCCGATGGTGAAGCAGATTTGGCTTCAGGTAAAATATCCGTTAATTCTCCAATCGGTAAAGGTTTGTTAGGCAAATCAGTTGGTGATGTAGCAGAAATTCAGGTGCCTAATGGCGTTATAAAATTTGATGTTGTTGAAATATCAAGGTAGTTGTCATTCCTGCGAAGGCAGGAATTTTTTAATTAAATACTTATTTTTAAACTTATACTAATGGCTTCAATTTTCACAAAAATAGTAAACGGCGAAATTCCTTGTTATAAAATAGCAGAAACCGAAGATTTTTTGGCATTTCTTGATGTGAATCCAAATGCAAAAGGACATACGTTATGCATTCCTAAAAAAGAAGTCGATAAGATTTTTGATTTAGATGAGTCAACCTACCATGGGTTAATGAGTTTTTCAAGAACGGTTGCTTTGGCACTAAAAAAAGCGGTTCCTTGTAAGCGTATTGGAGTAAGTGTTATTGGATTAGAGGTGCCACATGCACATGTACATTTAATTCCTTTACAATCAATGGAAGATGCACGTTTTATTCAAAAAATTAAATTATCTCCTGATGAATTTGAAGCTTTAGCCAAAGCTATTAAAGCAGAATTATAAATTCAAATAAAATAATAAAAATAGAATCAAGGCTATTATCAATACGCTTGAAGCTATTACTATCCACGATGTTTTTTTTATGTAAGTAGATGCCCTTTTTGGGGTAAATGCTTTTTTCTGGTATTCAAAAACCAAATCAATATCATCCGTCCATTGTACAGGATAAATTATTGAATTGCAATTATTACAATTCATTTCATAACTAATATCTGAAGTTATGGATTTATAGAATTTTGTTTCTTTAATTTTTTGTCTGAATGTGAGCCTTAAACCATCCTTGCTAAAACATTCTGGACAATTGTTTTTAAGTGCAACATCTTTTACATCAATCAATTTTTCAACCATCATAATTAGCTATTAGTTAGCGCGCGTTAAACTTATTTGTATGGTACTGCCTTTGTCTTTTTCGGATTGTAACACTTTAATTTTTCCATTATGAAAATCTTCAATAATACGTTTAACCAGCGATAATCCTAAACCCCAACCGCGTTTTTTTGTAGTAAATCCAGGTTCGAAAATAGTATTAAAATTCTTTTTAGAAATGCCTTTACCAGTATCCGTTACACTTATTTTCACGTCGTTTTCTAGTTGAGTAATTTCAACAGTCAATTTACCTCTACCTTTCATGGCATCAATAGCGTTTTTTACTAAATTTTCAATAGTCCAACTATAAAGTTGCTTATTTAAATTTACGAAAATTTCGCCTTCAGGGATCTTTAAGTCAAATTCAACAAGTTTTGAAGACCTTGATTTTAAGTAATCGTAAGACTCAATGGTTTCCTTTATTATATCCGCTTTTTCCAAAACCGGAATAGAACCAATTTTGCTAAATCGCTCTGTTATTGTTTTTAATCGGTCTACATCTTTTTCCATTTCAACAATGTAATCCGGATTTACATTTTCGGTTTTTAATATTTCCGTCCAACCAATTAATGAGGATAGAGGTGTTCCTATTTGGTGAGCCGTTTCTTTAGCCATACCAGACCATAACTTGTTTTGAGTGGCATTTTTATTGCTGCTGTAAAAGAAGAAAATAACAGCGCCAAAAAGCACAATAATTAGGAGTAATGCAAGTGGGTAATATTTTAATTTATTCAATAATGGCGAGTTCCCATAGTAAATAGTGGAATATATTTTGCCTTGATATTTTACATAAATAGGGGTGTTTTCGCTTTCGAATTTTTCTATCAGTTTACCAATATAAGCTTTGTTTTCAATTTTTGTTTCGTCAACATTATTATAACTACCTAAACTTCCATCTTCATTAATGGTTAGCATGGGTGTCGTTCTGTTACTATTTAAAATTTTAAGTGTTAAATCTAAATTGGTGTTGGTTTCCACATCAGAATTAATAAACTCTGTTTGGGCAAACGACCAATTTTCCATTTTTGTTCGTTCTTCATCTTTAAAATGCTGAAAAAACTCATAGGTTTTCCATAAAATAAGGGATACAATAGCAAAGGACGCTATAACAATAATCCAACGGAATGCATTGCCATGTTTTGTAAAAATCATTTAAAAAAGTAATTACGCCAATAATTATTTTGAATGTTATTGGTATTTTCTTGTAATATAATGCAAATCTGTTAATATTATTGTTCAAGTTGTTAGTAAGTCGGCTTTTAGATGCGTAATTGTTTCGTTACATTTGTGAAAACAAAAAAAGCAAATGCCCTCAATAGATCCAAAAAGCTTATCAACCAGTAAATTACATAGTTATTTGTTAAGTGCTATAGCACCAAGGCCGATAGCTTTTGCTAGTACGATTGATGCTAATGGAAATCCAAATTTGTCGCCATTTAGTTTTTTTAATGTGTTTAGTGCCAATCCGCCAATTTTAATTTTTTCTCCTGCTAGAAGAGTTAAAGATAACACGGTAAAGCACAGCTTACTTAATGCTGAAGCTACCAAGGAAGTAGTAATAAATATGGTGAATTATGATATGGTTCAGCAAATGTCATTAAGCAGTACAGAATATCCTGAAGGGGTTAATGAGTTTGAAAAAGCTGGATTAACCATGTTGAAGTCGGAAATTGTAAGACCGTTTAGAGTTGCCGAAGCGCCTGTTCAGTTTGAATGTAAGGTAAACGATATTATTAAATTAGGAACTGAAGGCGGAGCAGGAAATTTAATTATATGTGAAGTGGTAAAACTTCATATTGATGATACGGTTCTTGATGAAAATGGTGCCATTGATCAAAAGAAATTAGATTTAGTAGCCAGAGCAGGAGGAAGCTATTATAGTCGTGCTAAAAAAGGTTTTTTTGAAATACCAAAACCAATTTCTACGTTAGGAATAGGTATTGATTCGTTTCCTGATTTTGTTAAAAATAGTATGATTTTAACAGGAAATGATTTAGGAATGTTGGGAAATGTTGAAGCGTTACCAAATGAAGAAAGTGTAAAAGCATTTGTTGATGAGGTTGGTAAAAGGTATCCAAACATTAAAACAGCTACACACAGAGAGAAGCATAAACTGGCAGGTAAATATCTGAGTTTTGGAGATATTGAAAGTGCTTGGAAAATATTGCTTTCTTAAATAGAAATGCTTAATTTTAAAGAATAATAACAATAGTAAATAAATAATTACGATTACATGGAAGTTCAAGGAAGAATAAAAATGGTTGGAGAAACTCAAACTTTTGGAAGCAATGGGTTTAGAAAAAGAGAAATAGTTGTTACAACTGAAGAGCAATACCCACAACATATTATGGTGGAATTTGTTCAAGATAAAACAGATTTGTTAAACGATTATAAAGAAGGGCAACAAGTTAAAATAAACATCAACTTACGTGGTAGAGAGTGGGTAAACCCTCAAGGAGAAACAAAATATTTTAACTCTATTCAAGGATGGAGAATAGAAGCTGTTCAAGGTGAAGCAGGAGCAGAAAATATGCCTCCAGTACCGCCAGCAGATGCTTTTGAGCCTGCGGGAGATTTAAAAGAAGAAGATCACGACGATTTACCTTTTTAAATAAAATAATTTGTCATTCCCACGAAGGTGGGAATTTTATAAACCAACCTCAACGTTAATTGTAACGTTGAGGTTTTTTATATTTATTTTGAATGCAATACCTAAACACAGATATTTGGTTTCCCGATGTTAATAAAGCTTCACCAGAAGGTTTATTGGCGTTTGGTGGCGATTTATCTACGGAAAGATTATTACTGGCATATAATTCTGGTATTTTCCCTTGGTTTGATTCCGAAGAGCCTATTTTATGGTGGTCGCCGGATCCGCGATTTGTACTTTTTCCCGAAAAGTTGAAAGTATCAAAAAGCATGCGCCAAGTGATGCGAAACAAAGATTATAAAGTAACCGTAAATAAAGATTTTAGAGGGGTTATTAGGCAATGTGCTAAAATGAAACGCAACGGACAAGGAGGTACCTGGATTACAGAAACTATGATTGATGCTTATATAAAACTACATGAGTTAGGTTACGCTAAATCTATTGAAGTGTGGGATGATGATAATTTGATTGCAGGCCTTTATGGTATCGATTTAAACAATGGTGTGTTTTGCGGAGAAAGCATGTTTTCTAAGGAAAGTAATGCAAGCAAAGTTGGGTTTATTTCGTTTATTCAGAATACAAATTATAAACTTATAGATTGCCAAGTGTATACCAATCATTTGGAAAGTTTGGGTGCAGAGGAGATTTCTAGGGGTACATTTTTGGAGTATTTAAACATATCATAAAAATGAAAATTAAGAAAACGTTATAGTAACAAATATTACACACTAGGTAAAATATTTGACTGAAATTCGCCTTATAATTTAAGAAAGAAATGAAAAAAATTATAGTTATAGGCGGTTTATCCGCAGGCCCATCTGCAGCGGCAAAAGCGAGACGTGAAGACGAACAAGCTGAAATTCTTTTGTTCGAAAAGGGAGCAAATATTAGTTATGCAACTTGCGGAATGCCTTATGCGTTTTCAGGAGTTATAGAGAGCAGAGATAATTTAATGGTTGTAAAACCTGAGTTACTTCAAAATCGATTTAATATTGATGTGCATTTAAATGAGGAAATCGTAAAAATAGATACCAAAAATAAAATGGTGTATTCTCATGTTAAAGGTTATTCTTATGACACATTAATTTTTGCAACAGGAGCAAGTTCTGTTGTGCCACCAATAGGCAATATAAAATTAGCCAATAATTGGTCGACGTGTCGTTCTATGATTGATTTTGATAAAATAACTAAAGAAGGCTTAACAAGCGAATCAAAACATATAACGGTTATTGGAGCAGGTTTAATTGGTGTTGAAGTTGCCGAAAACCTAAAAGAAGCTGGAAAAGAAGTCACTTTAATTGAGGGTGATTCACATGTGTTAAATATGTGGCAACAAAAATTCGGAAACTTTGCTGGAAACGTGCTGATCTCTAAAGGCATTGAAGTTCTAACATTAAGTTTTGTGTCTAAATTTGATATCGACCAAAATGGAAAAATCAAAGCAGTTGTTACTCAAGCAGGAAAACGTATTCCAACCGATTTTGTAGTGTTAAGTGTCGGAATTAAGCCAAATACCGATTTGTTATTGGTCGAAGGGGCAGAAGCAATAGAAAATGGAGCATTAAAAGTAAATGAGTTAATGGAAACTTCTATTAAAGATGTGTATGCAGCAGGAGATAATGTATCCATTAAAAATTTGCAAACCAACGAGTATGATTATTTTCCTTTAGGAACGCATTCTAATAAAGCAGGTCGCGCAGCAGGAGCCAATGCAGTAGGGAGAACTATTGAATTTAAAGGCGCTTACAAAACTGCCATAGTAAAAGTGTTTGACTATACGTTGGCAAGAACAGGAATGAATGCTACTGCCTTAATCCAAAAAGATATTCCGTTTAAAACGGTTTTAACCGTTGCAGGATCTACTCCAGGTTATTATCCTGGACAAAAAGATTTAATTACAGAGATTTATTATAATCCTGAAACTGAAGAAATTTTAGGAGCAGAATTATTTGGAGAAGTTGGTGTGGATAAACGAGTTGATGTATTGAGCACAGCCATTTATGCAAAATTAAAAATTACTGATTTGGCGCAATTGGATTTAGCATATGCACCTCCATTTTCACCAGCAAAAGACCCAGTTGTAGTAACAAGTTTTGTAACAGAGAATATTTTAAATAATAGAAGTGAACAACTATCTGTAGAAGCATTAGAAATTTTAATCAACGATAATTCAAATGAAGACTATTTGTTATTGGATTCCAGAACAGTTGAAGAATACGAAAAAGGAACCATTCCCGGAGCAGTCAATTATCCTTTGGATGGGTTAAGACAACATGTGGACCATATCAAGAGTCTTGATAAGAAAGTAGTTATTTTTTGTCAAAAAGGATTAAGAGGGTATTTAGCCGAATTAATTTTAAGAAATAATGGTATAACCAATGTTGTAAATATTGCGGGAGGTTTTAAAGTATGGCAAATGTATAGTGAACGTATTGAAATTCCACAACCATTATTGGTCAAAAAATAAAGAAATGTTTTGTCTTTTTGTTATTTCTGTGAAGGCAGAAATCTCATAAACCAACCTCAATGTTAACTATACGTTGAGGTTTTTTTATTCACCCTAAATACATTACCTAAATGAAGATGTTTGGTCTCTCGATGTTAATAGGGTTTCTCTAGATGGCTTATTTCGTTTATTTAGAAAACAAATTATAAACTTATAGATTGTCAAGTATACACCTATCACTTTGAAAGTTTGGTTACAGGGGAAGTTTCTAGCGCGATGGTTATAGGAATAATAAATTGATGAAAGTCATATTTCATTTATAAAAAAATGTTGATATTAGTAACTTATACATGAATATATGCTAACACGAGACGATTTCCAAAAAGGAAATAATAAAGAAGAGTTTCTAAAAATACTTCAAGAAAAACTTACAGAGGACGCCTATAACGGCATTTTGTATTCTGTTAATTACGAAAAAGAACTACTTAAACTTCAGGCAGAATTGGTTGATTTACAGCAATGGGTTGCAAAACATAAAAAGCGTGTTTGCATCTTATTCGAAGGTCGAGATGCCGCAGGAAAGGGTGGTGCAATACGTAGATTTACAGAGCATTTAAATCCACGTTCCATGCGTGTTGTTGCACTTACAAAGCCTACAGATGTTGAGAGGGGTCAATGGTATTTTAGGAGATATATTAAAGAATTGCCAGATCCTGGAGAACTTGTTTTTTTTGATAGAAGTTGGTACAATCGTGCAGTTGTTGAGCCTGTAATGGGCTTTTGTGGTGAAGAAGCGTATAATAAATTCATGGTTCAGGTTACCGAATTTGAGCATATGCTCTATGAAGATGGGGTTATTATAATTAAATTCTGGTTTTCAATCTCCAAAGATGAACAGGAAAGACGTTTCGATTCCAGAATGGCAAACCCTTTAAAAGAATGGAAATTTAGCGAGGTTGATAAACAAGGTCAAATACTTTGGGACAAGTACACATACTATAAAGAGCAAATGTATAGTAAAACACATACATCATTTAGTCCTTGGATTATTATTAAAACCAATAATAAAAAAGAAGCAAGGTTAGAAAGTATGAGACATGTATTATCTAAATTTAATTATGAAGGAAAGGGGAATTCTGGAACTACCATTCTACCAGATCCAAATGTTGTGCAACGCTACCATAGAATGATAAAACAAATTGATTAAGACATGCAAAATTTATCAGATAAAAGTTTAAAACAGCTAAATTCTAAAAAAGGCTTAAAATATTTTTTATTACAAGACGGGATGACTCCCGCTAAAGCTGTTAGAATAATGAACTACGAAAGTAAATTGAAAAAATTACAAGGCGAGCTCATTAAGTTACAGCAATGGGTTGAGGCAAACGACGAAAAAGTTGTAATCATTTTTGAAGGAAGAGATGCCGCTGGAAAAGGTGGTGCTATTCGTCGTGCTACAGAACATTTAAATCCACGTGAATTTAAAGTAGTAGCCTTGCCAAAACCTACGGATGAGGAACAAGGAGAATGGTATTTTCAACGTTATATAAATAATTTACCTAGAGAAGGAAAAATAGTTTTTTTTGATAGGAGTTGGTACAATCGTGCAGTTGTTGAACCAGTAAATGGATTTTGTACCGAAGAAGAGTATAATATTTTCATGAATCAGGTAAATGATTTTGAACGTATGATAATCGAATCAGGGATACGCGTTATAAAATTCTATTTTTCAATAACAAAAAGCGAACAAATAAAACGTTTTAAAGATATTAAAACCAGCCCTTTAAAGAAATGGAAATTTAGTAAAGTTGATCAACAAGCTATTAGGCTTTGGGATTCTTATACCGAATACAAAAAAAGAATGTTTGCTAAAACAGACACCGAAATTTCACCTTGGATAATTATTAAAGCTAATAGAAAAAGTGCTGCAAGACTTGAAACGATTCAGAAAATTTTAGAATTAGTTCCTTATAAAAAAGAGGTTTAATTCTTAGTTGGTGCAGTTAAGGTTATGGGCACTAATTTTGGGTTTATCAAAAAAATATATTTGTTAAACTTCACCATACCTAAAACAATTCACTTCATGGTCATTCACCATGCCGGTAGCTTGCATGTGTGCATAAATTACAGTAGAACCTACAAATTTAAAGCCTCGTTTTTTTAAATCTTTGCTAATCGTATCGCTTAAAGGGGTGTTTCCAGGAGCTTCTTTGTAGTTTTTAACGGTGTTTTTAATAGGTTTTCCATCAACAAAACTCCAAATGTATTTACTAAAGCTTCCAAATTCTTTTTGAACTTTCATAAAAGCTTGCGCGTTACTAACCGTTGCATTTACCTTTAGTTTATTTCTTATAATACCAGCATCTTCAAGTAGAATTTCAATTTTGGCTTGTTTATAATTGGCTATTTTTTTGTAATCGAAATTATCAAAGGCATTTCGGAAGTTTTCACGTTTTCTCAAAACGGTTATCCAACTTAATCCGGCCTGAAAAGTTTCCAAAATTAAAAATTCAAATAATGTATCATCATCATAAACAGGAACGCCCCATTCATTGTCATGATAGGCTTCATATAAGTCATCTCCTTCACACCAACCGCATCTGTATTTTTTCATTTTTTAATTCAAATTAATATAAATTGACTACTAAATAATCGAATCTGTAAGGTATAAAATAAAAATATGACAAATATCATCTTAATTAAAACCTCATCCTATTAGTTTTGTGTTAGCATATTTTATTCCTTAAAAATACACACACTATGAATTCTATTATTAAAAAAAGTATTGACAAAAGTATTTCATATCAAGACTATAGAGCTTTAGTGAAGCAGTTGGCAGATGAAAATTCTAATACTGGATTGGAAAAAACGGAAGACCTAGCAAATTACACAAAGCTTAATGATAAGCGCATGAAGCGATGGGATAAAACCTTAAAAATTTCAGAAGAAGCGCAACAACAGATAACAGATTTTAATCAAAAAATTACTTGGTTAGTTATAACTGAAAGTTGGTGTGGCGATGCTGCTCATATGTTACCTGTACTTAATAAAATTGCTGAGTTAAACATGAATATTGATTTAAAAATAGTGCTTCGTGATGATAACTTGGAACTCATGGATATGTTTTTGACCAATGGTGGAAGAGCCATTGCAAAAGTTATTATGATTGAAAATAAAACGGGTGAGGTGTTGAATACGTACGGTCCCAGACCTAGTGAAGCAACTAGTTATGTAAATAGGTTTAAAGCTAAAAATGGTACGCTTACGCCTGAGTTTAAAGAAGATTTACAACATTGGTATAATAAAGACAAAGGGCAAAATATAATAAAGGATATTGTTCAAAAACTTTGTCAATTAGAAGCTACTGCTTGCCTATAAAAAAGAATGTAATAGATCCTATTTGAGTGTCCTTAACATCAGCGCTAAATTGTGATTGTTTGGCGTAGTCAAGTGCGTGTCCAATTAAGCATTCGTTTTCTGAAGTTGATGAGGTGTTTACATATGCATCAGTAACATTTCCTAGCGCGTTTACAGTAATATTTACAACTATTTTACCATCAACCTCGCATAAATAAACAGGTATAGGGATGTGAATTTTTTTTCTGTCTTTTAATGAAAATCGGATAGAACTTTTTGAGTTATTGCCATCAGACTGTTGTTGTTTTAGTAAATCATTTACCTTACTAAATTTTGCTAATTCTTCCGTATTTAATTTAGAATCTTCAGGCATCTCGTAAGCTTTACGTGCTACAGTTTCATTTTCTGTGGTGTGATCAGATTTTGGAACATAATCTTTAGGTGGCGCGATAGATTTATATGCTTGCGCAAAGTGTTTCGATTTTTGCGTTTCGTTAAAAGCTTCGTTCGTTTCGGCTTTAGCGTTATTAAGCTTTTCTAAAGTTTCAAGAATTTTAATTTCTTCTTTAGTCAACTCTTTTTCTGGTTCCATTTCATAGTAACTTTCAGACGCAAATTCGTTCTGTTTTTTAAGGCTTAAGTTAAAAACAGATAAAACTACAGTTCCAGAAATTAGAATTGTAATAAGCAAGGCTTTATGTTGATTATTCAGGTTCAATACGCTTTTTTATTTGGGGAATCGTATCAATATATACGGCAAAATAAGGGAAAAAGTTTAATATAACCTAAAAATAATGGAAATTCAAAGAAATATAGAGCTGCCTAAGTTATTGAAATAGAGCTATTTTCATGCTAAATTCAGTCTAATTTTAAGTGGCTTTCGGACTTAAATTTTTAATAAAAGTTTCAATAGAATCGGCATTTTTAACATCAAAATCTCCAATTTTAGTGCGCCTTAAAGCTGATAAGTGCGCGCCAGAGTTTAATGCTTTTCCAAAATCGTTTGCTAAAGAACGAATGTAGGTGCCTTTACTACACACTACTCTGAAATCGATTTTTACACCATCAATTTTAGTGATTTCAAATTCAGAAATACTCACTTCTCTTGATGGAATATCAACATGTTCGCCAGCTCTAGCAAATTCATAAAGCCGTTTGCCGTCTTTTTTTAATGCTGAAAACACAGGCGGGAATTGTTGAATGGTACCAATAAATTGCTCAGTAGTTTTGTAAATTAAATCTTCTGAAATATGCTCCGTTGGGAAGGTTTCATTTATTTCGCTTTCTAAATCAAAGGAAGGTGTGGTGCTTCCTAAAACTAGGGTGCCAGTATATTCTTTTATTTGTCCTTGAAAGGTATCAATTTGCTTGGTCATTTTCCCCGTACAAATCACTAACAAGCCAGTTGCTAATGGGTCTAATGTTCCCGCATGTCCAACTTTTATCTTTTTAATTGTAAACGCTTGGCGTATTTCCCATCGTAGTTTGTTAACTACCTGAAAGGAGGTCCAATTTAGAGGCTTGTCTATCAGTAAAACTTGCCCGGAAAGATAATTGTCTTTTGTAAGCATATTAATTGTTAAATAAAGCAAATGCAATGGCTATTAAGCCCACAATAACGCAGTAAATAGCAAAATAAGTTAGTTTACTTTTCTTAACTAACGCGATCATCCAAGTACAAGCAAATAAGCCTGCCACAAAAGCTGCGATAAAACCAATTGATAATGCTGTAAAGTTGCCAGAATCATAGGTTAATTCGCCACTAAAAAGATCTTTAGCAATTTTTCCAAAAATTAATGGCACCACCATTAAGAATGAAAAACGAGCCGCTTTTGTTTTATCATTACCTAATAAAACGGACGTTGAAATGGTGGCTCCAGAACGTGAAATACCGGGTAACATAGCTATGGCCTGAGAAATTCCAATAATAAACGCATTTTGGAAGGAAACTTCTTTATTTGTGTTTTTGGCTTTATCTGCTAAAAATAACAATATGGCTGTAACAATTAGCATGCAACCTACTAGCAAAATATTGCCATCAAAGAGCGATTCTAATTGTTTTTCGAAAAACAAACCAACTATTACCGCAGGAATCATGGAAAGTGCAATTTTAGAAATAAATCGTAAATCATCATTCCATTCAAATTTTAAGGCGCCCTTTATGAGGTCGAAAATATCTTTCCTAAAAACAACCATGGTACTTAATGCTGTTGCAAAGTGCAATACTACCGTAAATAACAAACTTTCTTCTGGTACCGAATTATCACCAAGTATGGCTTTTCCTAACTCTAAATGCCCACTCGATGATACAGGTAAAAACTCGGTAAGTCCTTGAACAATACCTAAAATGATTGCGTCTATAATTTCCATGGCGCAAAAGTATTAAAATTGATGAAGCAAAGTTAATTTCAATTAAAAATATTAAACTTTAAAAGTGGAATCTCTAATAATAAGATTTCCTTTTATTTCAATCATTTTATTGGTTAAAATGTCGGTGGTACTTTCTATTTCTTCAATAAGGTATTTAACTGCCGTTTTACCAATTTTTTCTCCAGGTTGGTCTACAGTTGTTAGTTTGGGTTCAATAATTATTGAATGTGTAGAATTACTAAAACCAATAACTGCTATATCTTCTGGAATCTTAACATTAAATTTTTTTAAAGTTTGTATTACTCCAATTGCAGCACTATCGGTTATTGCAAAAATAGCATCAGGTTTGTTTTTAATACTCAATAAATGGTTTGCCATGCGTTTTCCTTGTCTTAAAGAGATATCATCAACACTTATAATAATTTTTTCGTCAATTTCAATCCCATTTTCTTTTAAGCCTCTTAAATAACCAGCATATCTTTTTTCTGATGTATATGAAAACTCTCGCTCTTTAATAATTGCAATGCGTTTTTTGCCAATATTGATTAAATGCTCAATGGCGTTGTATGCAGCTTCTTCATCATTAATAGTTACTTGTGTGCATGGTATTTTATTTGATACTTTATCAAAAAGTATTAAAGGTACTTTATTAAGTATTGGTAAAATATTATCTATATTTCTTGTCATTTTCGTTAATGAAACCAAAATGCCGTCAACACCAAATTGAATCATGGTGTTAAGCATTTCTGTTTGTTTTAAAACATCGTTATTCGATTCAGATATAATAACTCGATAGCCCTTTAGTGCTGCTTCTTCCAGAATACCTCTTACTATAGTAGTAGTAAAATAATGTGTAATATTAGGAACAATTACACCAATAATATTGGAACGATGTTTTCTAAATCCTTTAGCAAAGATATTAGGAACATAATTCATGGATTGGGCTAGTTGCTTTACTTTTTTTATTGTTGCTTCACTAATATCTGGATGATTATTTAGTGCTCTAGAAACTGTAGAAGTCGATAAATCAAGTATTTGCGCTAATTTTTTTAAAGTAACCACTTCCTTTTTCATTTTACTTACTATTTTTTTGTTAAAAATTCATTATGCAATCGTTCCCGCAAACGTTTGCGTACAAATATCATAATTTTTTAGCACTTTTTTTGAGTACTTGATTATAAATTTGCTTTAAAATTAACTAATTCTAAATATCATGAAAAAAATTATTTTTACATTATTATGTGTGTTTAGCATTTCCGCAACGTTTTCACAAACGGATATATCAGGAACTGTTAAAGACAATGCAGGTGTTCCAATTACTGGAGCAAATTTATTAATAGTTGGTAGTACCTCTGGGGCAACATCAGATTTTGATGGGAATTTTAGTTTCTCATCAAACCTATCTGGTGTTCAAACTGTTAAGATTTCTTACTTAGGGTATGAGACTCAAAACAAAACAGTAACGCTTGATGGGTCACCAATTTCTTTACAAATTATTATGGTAGAAGGTGGTAATGCTCTAGATGAAGTTGTGCTAACTGCTTCTGCTACCTTTAGATCTCAAAAAGACACACCAATGTCTATTAGCTCGCTAAAGCAAAATGAAATAACCAAGCTTTCTGCAAATAGCCAAGCTGATATATTAAGAAGTATACCAGGTATTACCGCTGAAGGTGGTGGTGGTGAAACAGCCTCGAACGTTTTTGTAAGAGGTTTGCCTTCTGGAGGACAATATGTTTTTAATCCGCTTCAATATGATGGTATGCCATTAATGAGTACGTTTGGTTTAAATTCATCTGCGCATGATGTGTATGCAAGACCTGATATAGGTTTTAAAGGTGTTGAGTTTGTACGTGGTGGTGCTGCTGTATTATACGGAGCAGGTTCTGTTGCTGGTATTATTAACTATACAAGTAAAACGGGAGATTCTAACGAAGAGAATATTATTAATATGGAATGGGCCGATAAAGGGCGTTTAAAAACTGACTTTTATACCGGTGGTAAATTAGGTGGAGAAGATTCTAACACTTATTACGCATTTACTGGTTTTGTTAGAAAAGACGACGGACCTATTGAAACTGGAATGCCAACAAAAGGGGTTCAGTTTAGAGCTAATATTAAAAAGAAGTTTGAAAATGGATCTTTTACAGTTCATGGACAGTTTATAAATGATAATGCGCAATTCATTATGCCATTACCGTTAGATGGAAATAGAAAAAGAATAAATGGTAATGATGGTGAACCTGTACAACAGCTACTGTCTGGAGAGTTAGCTAACACCTCATTTTTAACAGCTGGAGGTGCTTATGAAAGCCCAATAGAAGACGGTGTTTCTACACAAGGAGGATATTTAATGGGAGATTTTGACTATAAATTCTCTGATGATTTAAGATTCAAATCGAAAATTAAATATGCAAACTACAAACATAATTTCGCATTATATGTAGGAGGTAATGGAGATAATAATAACCCAATTGCTTTAAATGATTACGTAGCAAATGTTGCTCCAGGAAACCTTGGTTTTACTGCGCAATATCAAGGAACTAGTTCTGCTGTTAACGGATCAGATTTAGTTGTAGATAATTTACATGTAGATAGATTACGTCCTATGACAGATTATTCTGGAGAAGCGTCATTAACGAAAACGTTAGAAGGAACTAACGGAACACATAATATTACTGGAGGTGTTTATTTAGCGCGTACTGAAGCTGAAGATGTTAATTATCAATATAGAGTATTGTCTGAGTTTAACAACAATCCTCAATTAGTAAATTTAAGTTATGTTGATGCTGGTGGAGATGATGTTACATTTTCTACAGGTGGTCTTTATAACAGAATAGGTATGACTTCAAACAATTTTTTATCTCAAAACAAAACGGCTGTATATTTAACAGATGAGATGGTTTTAGATAAATGGCGTTTTGATGTTGGTTTAAGAATAGAAAATACTGAAGGTACTTTTAGTAAAGGAAATATTGTATCTAGTCAAGTGTACGATGATGCTAATTTAACACCAGAATTAGCAAACGTACAGTTTGCAGATGGTAGTTTTACAAGAGCAAATGTAAGCGCAACAGATTGGGCTTTGTCTTTAGCTGGTTTATACAAACTGAGTGATCCTGTAAATTTATATGCTAACTTTTCTAGAGGATTCTTTTTTCCACAAATCAGAGGATTTGCGCCTATCGCTTCTGGTGTTACAGGAAGTAAATACGATTCAGAAAAAATCATTCAATTTGAAGCTGGTGCAAAAATAGGTACTGAGAAAGTAAAAGGATCAGTAGCTGCATATTACGTTGGATTAAGTGATAGAATTAAAATAGACCAAGGGTTTGTAAGTGGTACCTTAGTTGATTTAACAAGATCAGAACAAAGCACAAAAACCATAGGTTTAGAAACTACTTTTGATTGGGCTTTTGCGGAAAACTTTAATTTAAGAGGTACTGCAACTTATCAAGATCATGAAATTTCTAAAAATGTATCTACAGATTTAACTAATAATACATCTTCTACTACAAATGAAGGTAATGAATTAGCAAGACAACCTAATTTCTTGGGTAGTTTAGGTGTAAATTATGATGATGGAGCGTTTGATGCGCTATTTTCATTCAACCATACAGGAAGCAAATTTGCAGCCGATAATAATACAGTAGAGTTAGATGCAATTACTATTGCACGTATTGGAGCAGGTTATATGTTTAAAATGGGAGATAATTTAGATAGTGATGACACATTAAGAATTGGTTTCTCTGTATTCAATTTATTTAATGATGAAGGAGTAACTGAAGGTGATCCTCGAAATGTAAATCAAGCAGGTGACGCAGAGTTCTTTTTTGGAAGACCTATTTTACCTCGTAGATTTTTCATAACAGCGACATTTAGTTTTTAATTATATTGATTAGTTTAGTTTGATAACTCATCACTTACGATGCTAAGTTGTTGGTGGTGAGTTTTTTTTAAATAAGAAATATATTATGGAAGAATTAAAAAATAAAGCAATTGAAGTCCTAAATGGCAACTGGAAAGATGAAGTTGGTTTTAGCATCCCTTGTGCAAATTTATATCCATTCCAATGGTTTTGGGATTCAGGATTAATAGCTATTGGGTTTGCTCATTTTGATATGGCAAAGGCCGAAAGAGAAATTGAAACGTTGTTGGATGCACAATGGGGTAATGGTTTTATACCACATATTATTTTTCATACGGATACCGATACATATTTTCCGGGACCAGATTTTCATCGATCTGATTTACATCCCCAATCTTCAAAAAAATATAAATCAACAGGTATGACACAGCCTCCTGTAACAGGTTTTGTGCTAGAAGAAATATATCGTATTAGTGAAGACAAAGAAGCCACTTTAAAGTTTATTGAGAAGGCAATTGATAAGGTTTACTATAACCATGAGTATTTCTATAAAAACAGAGATCCTCAAAACGAAGGGCTAGTATATATTTATCATAATTGGGAATCAGGTACTGATAATTCGCCTATTTGGGATGATATTTGGGAAACCATGAATCCGCCAGAGTACACTTTTGAAAGGCGAGATACAACGCACGTTGATGCTTCAGAGAGACCCTCAAAAAGAGAATATGACCACTATTTATATATCATAGATATAGCAAAAGAACATAATTATAGTGACGAAAAAATAGCAGAGTTATCACCATTTTTGGTGCAAGACCCACTATTTAATGCCATGTTGATTAAGTCTAATCAGAGTTTAATCAATTTATATGAAAAGTTAGGAAATACTGAAAAAGTAAGTCAGCTAAAGCAATGGCAGGAAAAAAGTATTCACTCGTTTAATAGCAAGTTGTTTGATAAAGAAATTGGAGCGTATATTCATTATGATTTACGTAATGAAAGAGCGCTCCGATTCTTGTCATCATCATCATTTTCACCATTATATGCTGGTATTCCAAGTAAAGAAAGAGCAGCGTCTATGGTAAAAGTTATGATGGATAAGTTTGGTGGAGAACATCAATATTTATGTGCTTCTTTTGATCCTACTAGCGAACGTTTCAGTCCAAAAAAATATTGGAGAGGCCCAGTTTGGGTCAACCTTAACTGGATGCTTTATAAAGGATTAAAGGAATATGGTTATAGCGAAATTGCTGAGCGAGTAAAGCAAGACACCATTAGTATTATTGATAAAAATGGGTTTTACGAATATTTTGATTCAAGAAAAGAAATGCACCAAAATGGAAAAGCAGGTTATGGAGGTAATAATTTTTCTTGGAGTGCTGCTTTATTGATTGATTTACTTGAAAGTTAAATATAAGTGTCACAATTAGATTACTCAAAGGGTTATGTTCTAGAGGATGATTATGTAAAATTAATGCCTCTTAAAATAGAACATATTGAGTATCTGTTGGATCTTTCAAAGGAACCAAATTTGTGGACATATTTTCTTGAAAAAGGAGATGGTTTAGAAAACTTAACTAAATATATAACATCAACTGTTCATAACAGAAAGCATCAAAAAGAATATCCTTTTATAGTTTTTGATAAAATAAAAAAGCAATATGCTGGTACAACAAGATTCTATGATAACTCATCGGAATTAAAAACTATTAAGTTAGGGCATACATGGTACGGAAAGGATTTTCGCGGAACAGGATTAAACAAACGCTGTAAATATTTATTATTTCAATTTGCATTTGAAACCCTAGAATTAGAACGTGTAGGTTTTGGTGCGCATGCCGAAAATAAAATAAGCATAACCGCTATGAAAAGTGTGGGTTGTAAAGAAGAAGGTGTTTTGAGAAATTTTATTCCATCACTTGATGGAATAGGAAGATCCGATATCATATTATTGAGCATTCTAAAAGATGAATGGTTTGAAAAAGTAAAAACAGAATTAAAGCATAAACTAACTAAACACTAAAACTTTAAATTATGAATTGGCTAGACTATAGTATCGTCATATTTTATATTATATTTTTCTTAGGAATGGGTTTCTTTTTTAAGGATAATAAAGATTCTAAAGATTACTTTTTAGGTGGAAAAAGTATGGGATGGTTTCCATTGAGTTTATCAACTATGGCAACTCAATTATCTGCTATTAGTTTTATTTCAGCACCAGCTTTTGTTGGTCTAAAACTTGGTGGCGGTATGAAATGGCTAACTTTTGAGTTTGCTGTTCCACTTGCCATGATTTTTATTATGATTGTCATAATTCCGCCTTTATTTAGATCTGGAGTTGTTAGTATTTATGAATTTGTAGAGAAACGTTTTAGCACATCAACACGATTAATATTAAGTATCGTTTTTCAAATAAGCAGAGCGCTCGGAACTGGGGTAATGGTATATACTATTGCCATTATATTACAAGCGGTTTTAGATATTGACTTTGTTTATACAATACTAATAATAAGTGTTATTACCATTATTTATTCATGGCAAGGCGGTATGAAAGCAGTTGTTTGGGGTGATGCTATACAAATGATAATTTTATTCGCAGGGTTAATTATATGCTTGTATTTCGGATGGAGTCTTCTGCAAGAACATGGTGGTTTAGCCAATGGTTTTGATCCCGAACGATTAAAAGTGATCGACTATAACTTAGGGATAGGAGAAGGAAACGAATATGGCTTATTGCCAATGATTATTGGTGGATTTTTTCTTTATGCTTCTTATTACGGTTGCGATCAAACACAGGCACAAAGAATGTTGTCTGCTAAAGACGAGAAAACCATTAAACAACTTTTATTGGCTAACGGACTTTTAAGATTCCCAGTAGTTTTAATATATTGTATTATGGGATTAGTTATTGGTGGTTTAATAACACAAGCGCCAGGTTTTCTTGAAGAAATAGCAATGACTACTCAAAAATATTTTCCAGAAGAATTTGCTACTCATGGCGTAAAAGCAGATTTAATGATACCTGTTTTTATTATGAAATATTTACCTCACGGTTTAATAGGAATTTTAATGGTAGGTATTTTATCGGCAGCCATGTCCTCCTTAAGTTCTACAGTTAATTCATTATCCGCAGTAACTGTTGAAGATTTCTTTAACAGAGGAGAAAAAAAATTAAGCGACAAAAAATATATGCTTATTTCTAAAGGTTCGGTTGTGTTTTGGGGAGTAATTTGTATTGCAGCGGCCTTTCTTTTTGGAGGCAGTAAAAGTGCTGTTATAGAAATTATAAACGCTATAGGTTCTGTGTTTTACGGACCAGTATTAGTGACTTTCTTTTTAGCATTCTTTTCAAAAAAAGTAAATCATATTGGTATGAATGCTGCAATTATTTCTGCAGTTTTAATAAACTTAGTATTTTCAAAAACAATTCAAGAATTATTTCACATAGATTTAGGTTTTAATATTTTTTGGATTTGGTTAAACTTTACTGGTGTAATAATAGCATTGGTAGTTGCTTATACAGTTAGCGCATTTACTAGTAATACAGAGGTTAAACGCATTTCTAATTTTAATGTATCGATTAAGAAAGAGGACTTTATGATAAAAGAGGTGTATATTCTTGTTGCATTTTTTATTTTTATAATAATGCTTAGCTATTTCCTTCCATCTATTTTAAGTTAAATTCTGAACAAATGAAAATAGTAATAGCGCCAGATAAATTTAAAAACTCCTTAACAGGCTTAGAATTTTGTAATGCTGTTGAAGAAGAATTAAAAACTTTAAGGTCAGATATTGAAATTTTAAAACTACCATTAGCCGATGGAGGCGATGGCACTATTGAAGTTGTAAATTATTACTTAAAAGGGGCAGTTGTAAAAGTAGAAGTAAACAACCCTTTTTTTAAACGAGTATTAGCAGCTTATTTATATTCTGAAGCTTCAAAAACGGCATTTATAGAAATGGCAGAGGCTTCCGGTGTGAAATTGTTAAATCCAAACGAATTTGATTGTAAAAACGCAACAACTTTAGGAACAGGAGAAATGATTGTTGATGCTATTGAAAAAGGAGCTTCAAAAATTATATTAGGTATTGGTGGTAGTGCAACAAACGATTGTGGTATTGGTATGGCAACCGCCTTAGGTTATCGTTTTTTAGATAAAAACAATAAAAAAGTAATTCCTATTGGTGCAAACTTATCTGATGTTAAAGCTATAGATGTAACCCATGTTCATCCTAAATTAAATGATGTAAAATTCAATATTGCATGTGATGTTACCAATCCATTACAT
>NZ_JBATHX010000185.1:0-3797 GCF_049667265.1 Algibacter sp.
GCTAGAAAACCATACCGAATTTTAGACCCAAAAAACTATCCAACAGATGAGTTGATTTATATAGAATCTATTGAAGTTGCTGCTATTAAAGACCCAATGCCAGAAGACGGTCCTTGTATTTTTACTGGAAAAGCAGCCATTTATTATGGCTCCGAAGATTATTTTGATGATAAATTAGGCCATGTTTTACTAAAAAATCAACCTTTAGCCATTTGCGATAAAACTGCTGGAGCAATTGCTGCCTTAGGTAGAGATGATATTTTTATTAGTGAATCGACCTTCCATTATGATGGTGGAGGATGTTGTTAAGACGATACTCGTCATTTTATTATCATGAAATACTATAGTTTCCTTTTTTTAATCTGTGTTTTTTCTGCTTGTTCAGGCTCAAAACAGGCGGTAGAAAATGAAAAGTCTAAAACTGCTGAAACCAAAACAGAAATTAAAATAAAAGATAGCATTATTGAAAAAACTGTAGCTATTGAAACCATCAAACCTGTTAATTCAAAACCAAAAATAAATGATTCTTTAACTTCGAATGATATTACTCAACCAATAATAGGTTCATTAAAAAAACCGCATCATAATGATTTTAATGAATTACTAGAGGCATATGTTTCTGATGAGGGCTTGGTTAATTATACTGGTTTTAAAAAGAGACAATCAGACTTACAAAATTACATTTTATATTTAGGCAGTTCAATGCCGAATGATAGTTGGACAAAAGAAGATAAACTTGCCTATTGGATTAACGCCTACAATGCCATGACCATTGATTTAATTCTTCGTCATTATCCAATTAAAAGCATAAAAGACATCAAAAACCCTTGGGACCAGCGTTTATGGAAACTGGGTGAAAAATGGTATAATTTAAACGAAATTGAGCATGATATTTTAAGAAAAATGGACGAACCGAGAATTCATTTTGCCATTGTTTGCGCATCTTTTTCTTGTCCGAAATTGCAAAATAAAGCCTTTAAATCTGAAAATTTAGACGGGCAACTTTCAGAAGTAACCAGGGAATTTTTAAGCGATCCAAACAGGAATGACATTTCTGAAAACGACATTCAACTTTCAAAAATATTCCAATGGTTTGCCAAAGATTTTAAACAACAAGGCAGTTTAATTGATTTTTTAAACGTGTATAGTCCAACTAAAATCTCCGCGAAAGCGAAAAAAAGTTTCAAAGATTATGATTGGGCGCTTAATGAATAAAACCAAAGGTTATCTTTTAGCGTAAACATATATATGATAAGTATTGTTATCCCTGTTTTAAATGAAGCATTATATATAGGAAAACTATTAGAACATTTACTTGCACAATCATCTTCAAAAAATATTTCAGAAATCATTATTGTTGATGGAGGAAGTACGGACACCACCAAAAACATGGTTCAGAATTTTTCAAATTTCACAAATATTCCTAATAAAAAAGCATTTAACTATTTAGTTGATTCGGTTTCAGAAAATACATCCAAATCAACTGAAACATTTATAACGCCTATTCAACTTATAAGTTCTAAAAAAGGGCGCGCCAAACAAATGAATTTAGGGGCAAAAACGGCAACCGGGACTATCCTTTATTTTTTACATGCCGATTCGCTTCCACCTGAACATTTTGACCAATTAATTATTAATGAAATTAAAAAAGGAAATGAAGCAGGTTGTTTCAGAATGCAGTTTGATAGCAACCATTGGTGGTTAAAACTATCTGGTTGGTTTACAAAATTTAATTGGCGGCCTTGCCGTGGTGGCGACCAAAGTCAGTTTATTACTAAAACCCTATTTAATGACATTGGAGGCTTTGATGAACGTTACATTATTTACGAAGACAACATTTTAATTAACGAATTGTACGCCAGAAAACAGTTTGTTGTTATTAATAAAACACTAAAAACGTCAGCTAGAATGTTTGAAAAGCATGGAGTTTGGAGGCTTCAGGTTTTTTATTTATCCGTCTATTTTAAAAAATGGCTGGGTGCTACTCCAGATAAGTTAGCGCAATATTATTCAAAGTATTTTAATGTTAAAAAGTTATAAAGTTGACTTAAAAAAAATTAAATGTTACAATTAGCTTAGTTATTCGTCTAATTTTACACGAAACAACTTCTAGTATGAAACACTTTTACAGCTTTTTAATTCTTTTATTTATTACCATTAGCGGCTTTTCACAAAACCCAATAAACGCTAAAATTCTAGACTCTATTTCGCTGCAACCTATTCCCTACGCTACTATTTCGATAAATAATAATTCGGGCGTGATAAGCAATGAAAATGGGGAATTTTCCATGTATTTAAATGATCATATTTCCGATAAAGACTCTTTAAAAATAAGATCGTTAGGCTATGAAACTAAACAGTTTTTAATTAAAAACTTTACTGAAGACGTTATTTTACTTAATTCTAAATCCATTGAATTAAAGGAAGTTATGTTATCGAATAAAAATTATTCGCCTGAAGAAATTATTGAAAAAATAAAAGAAAACCTCAGCAATAATTACGATTTCAGTTTTATAAAAAGCAAACTCTTTTATAGAGCATCCTATTATTCAAAGCTTTTAAAAAATGATGTGAAACTGAAAAAATCAACCATTCCAGAATTTAATCAGCAATTTATTGATAGTTTATTAATCGCCCTTCCAAAAGACGCAGACGATTATACCGAAATTTTAGCTGATTTATACGGTAAAACAGGGGTTGTCGATGCACAGAAAATAGACATTATTAAAGCGTCTCATCTTTACGATAAAAGCAAAGAATTAAGCTTTGAAGGTTACGAAGAAAAATTCAATAACATCATTAAAAAACATGTAAAGCGAGATTCTTATTTTAAAATTAAATCAGGAATTTTTGGCACTAAAGAGGAAATTGATTCTTCTTATTTTGAAAATGCTAACGCTAAGGATGTTGAAGAAACTCAAGCTATGTTGGAAGAAAAAAAGAAACAAGAACAGGAGCGAAAAAAGGATTTTGCCAACTACAGAAAATCTTCGATAGTGGATTTACAACGTAACAGTTTTATATTTGAGGACAACTATTTGAATTTTTTAAACAAATCGAATAGGTATGATTTTAAGGTGGAAGATTACAGTTTTTTAAACGATGAGTTTGTTTACAAAATAAGTTTCACACCAAAACGTAAGGAAGATTACAAAGGCATTATTTATGTGAATACGGATGATTTTGCTATTATTCGCATAGATTACGAAAATGTAAAAGTCCTTAAAAACTTCAGGCTATTAGGCATTTCTTATAATCATTATCTAAAAAAAGGAACCTTAATATATGCTAAAAACAACTCAGATAAATATGCACTTAAATATGCAGATATGGAGGAGGGCAGTAAATTTGGTATTAAACGCCCATTAACCATCATTGAAAAAAACAAACATACTAAAGGACGCAGAAAACAAAACCAATTAAGCTCAGATATTCATTTTGCTATGTCTAATACCCAAAAAACAGAATTGGTAGTATTTGGAAATGAATCTATATCAGAAACCGCTTTTAATAATTTTGAAGAAACTCCTAAAGTTGAACCTGTTTATTTACCAAAATACGACCCAGAATTCTGGAAAGGCTACAATGTAATGGAACCTAATAAAGCCATAAAAGATTTTAAGAGTATTGAGTAGTGACTTATTTACTTATTCCGCCCAATTTCATTTGGATATAAAGCAGGTAAATTATCACTTTGAAATACTTCTTTAGTATTCACATCAACCACCGATAATTTTCCTTTAAAAGCAGCACCTGTATCTATATTCCAGACGTTAACAGCATTCATTGGCACATCA
>NZ_JBATHX010000186.1:0-13546 GCF_049667265.1 Algibacter sp.
AAAAGGAAAGCCTTTAATTTTCGATTTATGAATTAAATTTTTAATAATTAATTGCAATTGGATATAAAATAATTCCTCAAATTTTAGTCGAAATTGTGCCCTAGAAAGTAGCTCTTGATTCTTTGGAAAATGCACATTAAAAAGTGCTGATTGTTTATTGATTAATTTTAATTCTGATCGTAAATTATCAGATAATGTTTCAGTAAACTTTCCGTTGGTTTCAATAAACAATTGTTGCATGATTTTACTAATCACACGATTTGTTATGCCTTTATTTGATAGCTTTTCAGTTGAAGGATAAACAGGTTGCATGGCAGAACGTAGATTTTTTTCATGTTCTTCCTCCAATTCCAATTCAGGATGTGCCATATTGAATTTGCCGCTAAACCAATTGGTTTTCCCAAAGGCTACATAGGTTTTATTCAGTTTTAAATTTTCTCGTATCCATTTTTGACCACGAAACCAAACCAATTCCATAGTGCCAGTTTCATCTTGAAATGTACCAACTAAACGTTTTCCTCGTTTTTGAGCAACCTCTTTAAAACCGGTTATTTTGCCAATAACTTGTACATCGGCATTGTTTCGTTGTAATTGATTGATTTTGTAATATTGGGTTCTGTCTATATATCTATTTGGAAATAAGTTGATTAAATCTTGATACGTGTGAATACCTAACTCTTTACGCAACAAATCTGCGCGATTTGGACCAACGCCTTTTAAATAATCTATGGGAGTTTGCAGGTTTATAGACATAGAAGCGAAATTAAGGATTTCAATTAAAAAAAGAACTTATTAAATTCTTAATATCGTATAGAATTTGAGTTATTTTTAGAAGTATTATCGATTTCTTTTTGAAGAATATTGAAAAAATTAAATAATAGGGTGTAATTCTAATTCATTGGTTAAATTTGGAGGTCTTAAAAAACAACTTAACGCATTTTGATTGATGAGAAAACTCAACGAATTTATTTGGGAAACACACGGTATTCACGCTGGAACCGAACAGGATCATGTAAAACATGGTATTGATAAACTAGAAGATATAGTTGATAAAGCTATTGAGGCTGGCAATCCAAGTATAACGTTTATAATTCATTCACCACGATTAACAAATTTCCGTTATATCGCTGAAACAGACACGAATGTGAAGTTTATTCGCGGAAATAAATCGTATTTAAATTATCCTAAACGTATTGCGGATCTTCGTGAAAAATACAACGGGCAAATAAATATTAAATACGGTGTTGAGTTAGAGTGGATGGGGCCAGAGATTGGTTTGCAATGGAGTCGATCTAAAATATTTCAAGCTGAAGATGCCGATTATGTTATTGGTTCTGTGCATTTTGCACCTGAAGGTTTGCCTTATGATGGATCGAAAGAAGAAGCACAAGAATTATTAAAAATGCGTGGAAGTCTTGAGGCGTATTGGGGTGGTTATTTTGATGAAATGACACAAATGATTCATTGTTTTGGTGATATGATTCAAATTATTGGACATATTGATTTACCAAAACTAAATGTCGACATGCCTGATGCTTTAGTGAATTTTGAAACTAGTGCGCATCCTTTAGCTAATAAATTCAGAACGCTTTTAGAGCTTATTGCAGACAGAAATTTGTCTTTAGATGTTAATATGGCTGGAAAATTTAAAGGGGTTGGCGTGTATCCAGTTCAAAGTATTTTGAGACGCGCAAATGAGCTTCAAATACCAGTTTGTGTAGGTACTGACACACATCATGTACGTTATTATGGTTTAAATTATAAAGAAAGTTTAGAATATATTCAGGAAGCTGGTTACGAGAGTTATGTTAGTTACTCAAAATTAATTCCTGAGAATCGTACCATTTATGACGACCATGATTTAAAAGTAAAATATACGGTTTTAAATAAAGGTATTGAATTATTAAACCAGAGATTAGATGATGATCAACGACGGATTATCCCTGATTTCTCTTTTGGTGGGTCATTTTCTGAGTTTGTAGATTTATACAGAAGTGCCACAGGAATGGGTGATTATAATGCCATTAGAATCCGTAAATGGGGAAAATCTATTACGGTTACCAACGAAATTCCTAAAAACACGCAAACCATAGTAAATGGCTTGTTTTCTCAGCATTTAGATGAACCAGGTGTGATTTCTTCATTATTTAATACTCTTGCTTCTGAAGGTATTAATGTGGAAACTGCACGTTTAAAATCAAATAACGACGGTACAGCTGTTGCATTTTTATCTATTGATAATAAAAATGGAAAAGTTCAAAATGCTATAGATTTTACAAAAGGTACAGATACAGGACTTTTTAAAGAATTAACCTATCAGGAAAATGCTGCCATGCCTAATTATTACAGTGAAGGCGTTTATTTGCTTGAAATGGATGGTGTAAAATTAAACTTAGCTTTAAGTGATAAGGTGATTTTAACAAAACATCATAATGCACCTGGAGTGTTATTGATATTGTTGTCTGCATTGGCTTCAAAGCACATTAATATTAAAGATTTACGTTTGGGTAAATTAAATGATGTTGGGTATTCTGCGTTGGCTATTGATGGCGATAGTAATGTTATTAGAAACCTATTATCAAAACTTGGCGAGCAGTATTATGAGGCTAACTTGATTGAGTTTCATAGTTTTTAGTTTAAATTTTCTCCTTTGGGTTAATCTTTGCTATATTTAAAATCATGAATCGATTTCTGTTTATTTTATGTTTCTGTGTAAATCTTCTATATGCACAGCAAACTCACTATGTTGATTTTAAAAAAGTGAAAACCGTTCTTACTTTCAATCAAATGAAAGTTGATAGTACGATCTTTAATTCCTATGAAATTAAATTCGATATTTTAAAAAACACAGATTCTATTTACTTGGATGCTTTTGATATGAAGTTTATGAATGTTGCTTTAAATCAAGAGTCGGTAACCTTTAAGAATGAAGGTAAGAAACTAATCATCTACAATAAGTTTAAAAATTCAAGAACTTACACGCTTAATTTTCTGTTTTTTGCTTCACCTAAAAAAGCCATGTATTTTATAGATTGGGCAGGTTCTTCAACAAGCTCAGGACAGGTCTGGACTCAAGGTCAAGGGAAATACACAAGCCATTGGTTACCGTCTATTGATGATATGAACGATAAAATTGAGTTCGATATTAGTTGTGTTGCACCAAAAGGTTATCAGGTTATTTCTAACGGTAAGATGGTTTCTAAAAGAGAAACGCCAACCTCTAATTTATGGGAATTCGATATGGAAAAACCCATGTCGAGCTATCTCGTAGCTTTAGTTATTGGTAAATATGATAAAAAAACAGAATATTCAAAAAGTGGTATTCCTTTAGAAATGTACTACTATCCAGAAGATTCGTTAAAATTCGAGCCAACATATCGTTACTCAAAGCAGATGTTCGATTTTCTTGAAGAAGAAATAGGTGTGTCGTATCCTTGGCAAAACTATAAACAAGTGCCTGTTAAAGACTTTTTATATGCAGGTATGGAAAACACAAGTACAACCATTTTTGCAGATAGTTTTGTAATTGATTCAATAGCTTTTGTAGATAAAAACTATGTAAACGTTAACGCCCATGAATTGGCACATCAATGGTTTGGTGATTTGGTTACCGAAACCTCAGGAACACACCATTGGTTACAAGAAGGTTTTGCAACATATTATGCACTTTTAGCAGAACGTGATGTATTTGGTGATGATTATTACTATTGGCGATTATACGAATATGCCCAAGAATTATTAGACCAAGACAAAGCAGGAGGGAGCACATCATTATTAGATCCGAAATCAAGTAGTACTACATTTTATAAAAAAGGCGCTTGGGTATTGCATGTGCTTCGCGAAAAAGTTGGTGATGAAGCTTTTAAAAAGGGTGTTAAAAATTATTTAGAAAAGTATCAATTTAAAAATGTTGAGACTGATGATTTTATAAATGAAGTTGAAAAGGCGAGCGGTGAGGACTTGAGAGAGTTTGTGAAAGTTTGGTTAGTAAGCGAAAAACTTCTTTATGAAGAAATGGAAGGTGCTTTGTATTTAAGTTCTATATTCCTTAAACAATACATTCAAATTGATTGTTCACTTGATATATTAAATTGTGAAAAAGATTTATCAAATGGCATTTCAGATAAAGCAAAAATTAAAATTATTAATCAAAACATAAGTTTGATTAAAAAAACTCATTTCAATAATAGCCTCAAAGTCCGTCAAGCCATAGCTCAAAACTTATCTGAAATTCCATTAGAATTAAAAAGAGAATACGAAGCCCTTTTAAATGACAAATCATACATAACCATTGAAACGGCCTTATTCAATTTATGGCAAAACTTTCCGCAAGAGCGAGAAAAATATTTAGATAAAACGAAAGATATTCAAGGGTTTAGCAATAAAAATGTTAGAATACTTTGGTTAACTCTAGCTTTGCTAACTGAAGATTATCAACCAGAAAACAAGAATACATATTTTGAAGAGCTTACCGATTATACGAGTCCAGAATACGGTTTTGAGATTCGTCAAAATGCATTTCAGTATTTAAATGAAATTAAAGCTTGTAACGACGTTTGTAATGAGAATTTAAAACAAGCCACTAAGCATCATAATTGGCGATTTTCAAAATTTGCCAAATCTCTTTTGGAATAATAGTAATTTTTAACCTGTCATTTTGAACTTGTTTCAGAATCTTTTTAAAAATTAATTTATTATTTGATAATCCCTAGAGCCAAGTTAGGGGTTATGAATGTTACTTTCTACGTTCTAAATTAGCGGGGTTTCTGCAAACTAAACAACCAGTTAAATAGGTTATAGATAATTCGTAAACACCATCTGTTCGCCCAATATTGGTTGTATTTATGTCATAAGAAAAACCAAATCGTAATTGCTCAAACTCTACACCAACAAACGCATTTATGGACGTTAATAAATGGCTATTAGTGTTATTCTTTGCAGGATTGGTAACCGCCGCTGCACCAACCATTAATTTTTCTAAACGTGCAATAGCTCCTACATCTAATCGATTATATTCGCCTTGTTGCATATAATTTGCAGAAAGAAGTATGTCATTATAATCAAAATACGGAAATTTATAACTGGCATGTAAAGAGTAAAAAATATCTAAAGGTACATGGCCATTTTCAACTAAAGAAATATTGGGTTTGTTTAAGTGTTTTACTGAACCTCCTAACCATAAATCGGTGTTATTTCTGGTGTTTTTTTTATCAAAAACAAATCCTGCTGAAAAATCCATAAAACTAATATTTCTATTGGCATTCATTGTAAAAGGATCTGATGAGGTTGGATTTATAGTTCCAGAATTAATATTTATTTGGTCAGATAAAACTAAACCGCTAAAGTTAAATGATTTGGTTCCGAAACCGACTTCAACCGCAGGTCTGAAATACCATTCGTTAGCCAATTTAACATGATATGCAAAATTAACATTTCCTTGTAGATGATTGTATTTGGAATTATTTTCATGTTGATTGATGATACTAAAACCTATCCCACCAACATCTTCTATCCAAGAATTGAAAAACGCGTATTCGGTATCAACTCTTAAGTCTAAACTTGGCCATTGCGTTCTGTGTATGATACCAAAATAAGAGGCATTCTCAAAACCAGAAAACCCAGGGTTTAAGGTTTCAGGTACTAAAAAATATTGAGAAAACACAGGGTCTTGTGCTTTTGCTTTAAAGGATAAGCAACACAAAACAGTCATTATGTAAAGTTTTAATTTCATCTTGTTGTGAGCTTATTTAATTGATATAAATGCACCTTTTTGAGTAATAATTTTACCATAAAATGTTGTTGCTGAAAAGGTGAAATAATAATTGCCGTTTTCTGCTTCAGCATCATTTATTTTTCCGTCCCATCCTTTTATAGTGTCCCCTTCTTCAGAGTAAATTAAGCTTCCCCAAGTATCATAAATATTAAGTTTAATATCATTTAGAGCAATTGATTCTGGTTTAAAATAGACATTCATTTCATCGCCATTTGGTGTAAATGCATTTGGCATAATTAAGCTATATCCTTTTTCTATTACCAATGTTAATTGTTTGGTGTAAACACATCCAAAAGGGTAGGTGACAGTTTGAATAACTGAATATGAACCTTCGTTAAGGTAAGTATGAATTGGGTTTTCTTCTGAAGAAAAACTACCATCACCAAAATTCCAGGAAACAGAGATATAATCTCCTGTTGCAAAGTTTGTAAATTCGATTGGGTCTTTAATGGAGTAGAATCCATAGGTGGAAATTGCATTTGAAGTTACGGCGAAATCGGGATCGCCTAGAATTGGTATTTCAACGTTATATGAAAAATTGGTATTACAGTTTATACTATCAATAACATCAATAATAACTAAACCATCTTGAGTTGTACTCATTATTTCACCGTTTGTCCCACTAACTGTTCCGCTAGACCAGCTAATATTGTAAGGTGGAACACCACCAGTTACCTGAGCTATAAAAGATTGATTTACAGTTTTTGTATCGCAATTAAAATTAGTTTCGGTATCTACATGTACTTCAAGAGGTTCAAATCTATTAATTATCCAATCTCCAGATACGGTGCAATTGTTGGCGTCGGTAATATTAACAGAATAATTATCTGGCGGAATATTACTTAAGTCTTCGGTTGATGCTCCGTTAGACCAAGAATAGTTAAAAGGCGGTGTTCCACCAGTTACAATTAAATTTATAGCACCGCTATTGGCATCATCGCAATTTAAAGCATCGGTTGTGTTTGCCGAAAGCGATAATGCAGCAGGTTCAGTAATTGTAAATTTTTCAGAAATTACACAAGGTTTACCATCGGTAATGGTAACGCTATAAGTTCCTGGGCCTATATTATTTCGTTCTACGCCAGCAGTTGCATCATCATCCCAAACTAAAGAAACAGGGTCAATACCACCTACTAAATTTAAAACTATCCGACCATCATTTTCTCCAAAACAAGACACGTTATTTGATACAGGATTTATAGTGAAAATTGGTGGTTCTGCTATGGTAATCGTTACAGATTTTTCACAGTTTGTGTTATCTGTAATTGTTATGGTGTAATCTCCCGGTGATAAATTAGATTGCGACATGCCAGAGCCTAAATTACTCCAAGCAACTGTATAGGGTGAATTGCCTCCAGAAATGTTATTTATAGTTATTGAAGCATCATTATCACCATAACATTCAATTTCGGTGGCTGTATAGTCGATTAAAATTTCATCAGTTTCATTTATAATCACCTCTAAGCTGTCTGTACAATTTGATTTATCAGTTACGGTAACATTGTAGGTTCCTGCAATTAAACCTGTTAAGTTTTGTTGGTCGCTTGTAAATCCGTTAGGTCCAGTCCAAGAATATATATAACCGAAAACCCCTGGTGAAACTTCCATAGTTCTGCCTCCAACGGTATTTATATTAATTTCTCCTGTAGCATCGCCAAAGCAAATAACATCTACTTGGTTTACTAAACTCACGTTAAGTTCGGGAGGTTCAACCAATAAAAAATTGGCATCTATTGTTGGGCAATTGTTAGCATCAATTACCGTTACTTCGTAATTACCAGGACTAAGGTTGGTCAAATCTTCAGTTGTTGCATATGCTAATCCGTTTCTAGTCCAATTGTATGTGTAAGGCATTGTGCCACCAGAAATTTCAATACTTATTTGGCCATCGTCTGCATTAAAACAAGAAATCGTTTCAGGATCGAAAACAATGTTAGAAAAAACAAGTTCTTCAGGTTCAGTTATTGTAAATGTTTCTGTGAATGGGCAACCACCATCATCTAAAATATCAACAGTATAATCACCGGGTTCCAAATTAGAAATGTCTTCATTTGTACTTGTTAAGCCATTTGGACCAGTCCATGAAATTAGATAAGGGTTCCCAGTTGAAAATGGCACGCCTCCAACAATTGTAATGTCCAAAGCTCCCGCATTTGCTGAATAACAATCACTATTAATTTGAGAAGTAGTAATACTTATCGATGGATTAACTGTAATGACCACCTCAAAAGTATTTCCAATACATATTCCAAAAGTGGGAGTAACGGTGTAAGTGACTGTTGAAGGACTTGTTGTTGTATTTGTTAAGGTTTGACTGATATTGGTTTGTGGTGTGCTTTCACTTAAAGCTCCTGAAATTGTTCCTAGAGGGCTTATTATTGGAGTAGTCCAAGTATATGTTGTCCCAGAAGGTGCAATGTCACCTCCGGTATTATCTGGTGATATAATGAAGGCGTTTCCGCTACAAATAATATCAGATTTATCAATAATATTCGGAGTTTGATTTATTATTATTTCAGCAACGTTTGAAGTTATTTCAGTACAACCACCAGAAGAAAATGTCATTATAACGTAATAATAAACTGCACCAACACTCCCAGAAGGCGGGTTGAAATCAGAAAATGTTTCCCCTGTAATGGCAGTTCCTGTTGTTGAATTATTAACTGTATTAGAATACCATTGATATGCAGGCGTACCGACGCCATTGGCATAAGCTGCTGAAAGTATATTTAAAGCGTCTCCTAAACAATATGTTTCTGAAATAGGTTGCGTGGTGAAAATTGGTGCTTCGTTTACAATAACTTCGGAAGGATTGCCAACTATACTGCAATCAATTCCAGGTTGAGAAATAACAACATAATAATACATTGTGCCAACCGCGGTTGTAGAAGGTGTAAAAGTATCCTTAGTAGCGCCAGTTATAAGAGTTCCGCCAGAGTTTGAATTGATAGGATTGCTGTACCATTGGTATGAGTAGGTTGTTCCTAAACCACCTGAGACTATAACTTCTAAATCTTGAGGTGTAATTCCTTGACAAAGCATTTGAGTCGATAAGGGCTGCGTGGTAATTATTGGATCTTCTGCTACAATTATTTCTGCAACTTCGCTTGAAATGTCACTACAACCACTTCCGTTAAGCGTAATGACTACATAAAAATAATAATTTCCTGATGTATTAAAAGTAGGCGGTAAATAGCTGGAATTTGTTGCGCTGGCAATGATGGTGCCTCCAGTATTTGAATTCGTTGTATTGCTAAACCATTGATATGAAATTGTTCCTGTTCCACCTGAATGTGTCACATTTAGTGCCGATGCAATATCTCCACCAACACATAAACTTTGTGTTGCAATAGGATTAGTATCTATTTGAATGCCTTCAACAATTTCGATTATGGCTACATCAGAAATAATTTCATTACATCCTGCACCTGAAGAAAAGGACACTATACAATAGTAATAAATAATGCCGACAGGATTATTTGGTGGTATGTAGCTAGAATTTGTTTCACCAGTTAAAATTGTTCCTCCAGTATTTGAATTTGTTGAATTGCTATACCATTGATAACTTGGGGTTCCAGGGCCATTAACGGAAACAGTTAAAGGGGTTACAGCACCATCTAAACAAACCGATTCAGAAATAGGTTGTGTTGTATAAGATGGAGCAGGATCAACTGTTATAAATAAACTTACGGGACTTCCATCACATCCACCAACCGATGGTGTGATTACAAAAGTAACATCTTGAGACGTTGTATTCGTGTTGAAAATTGTTTGAACAGGAATAGTACCTGTATTACCAAATGGAATAAATCCACTAATTCCAGCAGGAGCTGAAGCAGTCCAAATAAACGTTGTAGAAGCTATGTTGGAAGTTAGGCTAACTTCTGCAGTATTCGTTCCAGAACAAATGGTTTGCAATAAATCTGTGTTGGTAAGAGCTGGAATTGGATTAACTGAAAAGTTTTCAGTATCCGTTGTTGTTCCGCAACCATTGGTAACACTAAATGTAACCACATAATTTCCAGGGGTAGTATATTCTATTGTTCCTGGATCCAATGTATTAGAGGTTGCTGGCGAGCCTCCGGGGAAATCCCAACTGTAAGTTATTGTTTCAGTATTTGGAGCACAACTATTTATATTTGCTATTGGTGTAATTGATGCAGATCCGCAAAAATCCCCAATAGCATTTATAGTATTTGTTGGTGGTTGTTTGACTTCAATAGTTTCAAAAACGTTATTTATTCCGCAAGAATTCTCGGTAGTTAAAGTTAATGTATAGGTTCCTGCAGTAATAAAGTTAAATGAAGGTGTTGCTGAGTTTTCATCTGTACCGCTAGTGAATTCCCAATTTCCTGGGGCAGTTCCACAAAACCCAGAAGTATAAGTTACTTCCCATAGAAAAGTATCTCCACCGCAACTCGCGCTTAAATCAGTCAAGTTTGTAGTTTGCACAGCCAATGGAGTACAACCATTATTAGTATCTAAAGTAAATGCGGCTGAAAGTTCGGGTTCTATGCAAATTGTTTTTGTAATTGTGTCTGTCACACCACAAGAATTTTCTCCATATAAAGAAATCGTGTAATTTCCTGGTGCGGTATAAATATGACTAGGATCACGTATTGTTGAGGTGGTACCGTCTCCAAAATCCCAATAATGGCCATCATTAATACTGCAATCATTGCTATATCCATCTAAAGATGTGTTATTAAATAGAACCGAAGTATTTACACAACTTATTGGAGGGTCCTCAAAATCAACATCAGGTTTTCTTAAAATTATTATTGGACCCGCAGTTAGATTGGTTTGACCGCATGATGTAACAATGTTTAAAATAACTGTATAAGAAAAAGGACAACTAGTTTCGGTATAGGTATGAGGAATAGGGAAGTTTTGAGAATTTATAGGATCGACAGCGTTAAAATAAGTTGAAGCTTCTAGTTCTTCTTGTGTATAATTTTCTGTAGAACCATCTCCAAAATCAACAAAATAATATGTGTCTGGTGGATTTGTAGCCCATGATCCAATGGCAAATTCTATTGCAGAAACAGGAACACATAGGTTTACTGTATTACCAGGATTAACTATGGAACCCGTTGGATTACTTGAGTTTTTTATTAAATAAGTAACAGTATTATCGCAATTGGGGCCTATTCCTGTTATCTTCATATTAAAGGATCCTAATTGTGTAAATGTATGTGTTGCAGGAAATGAAACGTTTGTTTCAATGGCACTTCCATCACCCCAATCCACATTGTAAGACGTTATACAAGGCGAAGTATTGCTAATTCCAACATTAATTGTAAAAGAAGGATCAGTTGTGTTGTTTCCGCAATTATTGAAAGGGTCAAATCTACTATCAATATCTTCAAACTCAAGTAGCGGTTTTTCTAGTACAGTTACCACATGTGATATAGTGTTACTACAGCCCTTGGTATCTATTACAGTTAATATTACGTTGTAATCTTCTGTGCCACAGCCTAAAGCGTCAAAAATATGAGATGGATTAACGTTTGTACTTGTACCTCCGTCACCAAAGTTCCAATTATAGGTATATGGCCCACTTCCCGAAACACTAGAGGTGAAACTAACTGATGTCCCCGAGCATGTTCCTGGATTGTTAAAGGTAAAATCTACAGTTGGTAATTCTCTAACTGTAATTGTTGCTGTTCCATTTGCGGTTGAGGTGGTATTGGTATTATCTAGTACAGATATTAGTTCGAAAACATAAGTTCCAGCCGTCGTGGTATTTACATTAATTGTTGCAGTATCTCCAGTTGCAACTATGGTTTCATTTACGCCATTTATTGTATATGTAAAGGTGTAAGGTGCTGTTCCTCCAGAGGCAGTAAGTGTTATTGTGGGTTCAGTTTCATTTTTACAAACAGTAGCAGTTCCAGAAATAGTGGCAGCGGGTGGAAGTGTTACAGCTGTTTTATTAGTGTCATACTTTAATTCAAATTTAAAAACAGAATTATTAAAAGCAAAGATTGAAAAGCTAATTATTAAAAATAAATATGCTGTAAGAAAGTGGTTCTTTCTCATGAAAAGTAATTTGGTTGTTAATAGCTGATACTAAAGTAATTATTCTTTTTAATGAAGGCACTATTATAGACGCATATATATTGAGTTTTTCTATAAAATGCCTAATAAAGGGGATGTAATTTTAAATTAAAAATAGATTCGTATACTTTTTTGAAAAGCTATTTAAAGCTTTATATTTACAATAAAAAAACTAAAAATTGAAGGCGTTAGTAATTTCAGGAGGAGGAAGTAAAGGTGCATTTGCAGGAGGTGTAGCGCAATTTCTTATTGAAGATTTAAAGCGTGATTATAAATTGTTTATCGGCACATCTACAGGGAGTTTATTAGTGTCTCATTTAGCTTTAAATAAAATTGAAAAAATAAAAGCGGTTTATACTGGTGTTAATAATGATAATATTTTTAGTGTATGTCCCTTTAAAATTACCAGAAAACACGGTACACAAAACATTCGAATAAATCATTTGAATGTATTGATGAATATTTTTCGAGGCAGTAAAACATTTGGCGAAAGTCAAAATTTAAAAACCTTAATTAAAAAGACAATTTCAAAAGATGATTTTTTGGAACTAAAAAATTCACCAACAGAAATTGTTGTAACCGTTTCAAATCTAACGCTTAATCAAGTGGAATATAAATCGGTTAATGATTTTGATTATGAAGAATTTTGCGAATGGGTTTGGGTATCTTGTAATTATACGCCATTTATGACTTTGGCTAAAAAAAACGGATGCGAATATGCCGATGGTGGCATGGGCAATATGGTCCCAATTGAAGAAGCTATTAGTCGCGGTGCTACTGAGGTTGATGCTATTATTTTGCAAACAGAGATTACTCAATTAAACAGAATGCCATCCAAAAACCCGTTCTCTTTGCTAACAAATATGTTTGCATTTATGCTCGATCGCATTGAATCGCAAAATATTAAAATTGGAAAATTTGTTGCTTCCAATCAAAATGTTATTATAAACTTTTATTACGCACCAACGGTTTTAACAACTAATTCATTAATATTCGATAAAGATAAAATGACTAAATGGTGGCAAGATGGGTATAATTTTGCTAAATTTAAAAATCAAGAACTTAGTCCATTAGAAAATTAATTTATGAAGGCATTAGTAATTTCAGGAGGAGGTAGCAAAGGCGCGTATGCAGGAGGTGTTGCTGAATATTTAATTAAGGAAGAAGGTAGAAATTATGATTTGTTTTTAGGAACATCAACAGGGAGTTTATTAATACCTCATTTAGCTGCAGGTAAGATTGATAAAATACATAAAGTATTTACTAATGTAAACCAGAGTAACATATTTAGTGTCAACCCTTTTGTGATTCGTAAAAAGGGAAATAGAGAATTTGTTTCTATTGATTTTTTAAACTCTTTATGGCAGTTTATGAAAATGAAACGAACTTTTGGAGAAAGCAAAGCGTTACGTAAATACTTGAAAAAACATTTTACTTATGAAGAGTATTTAGCCGTAAGGGATACAAAGGACGATGTGGTGGTTACAGTTTCAAATCTCTCTAAAAATGTAGTTGAATATAAATCTATTAAAGATTTTAGTTATGATGAGTTTTGTGACTGGATTTGGGTTTCTTGCAACTATATACCATTTATGTCTTTAGTAAAAAAGGATGGCTTTGAATATGCTGATGGTGCTTTTGGATGTGTCGTTCCAATTCGTGAAGCTATTTTAAGAGGCGCCACGGAAATTGATGCTATTATTTTAGAATCTG
>NZ_JBATHX010000187.1:0-4922 GCF_049667265.1 Algibacter sp.
ACCTAACCCTGAACCACCTGATGCCATTGGCAAAGCACTTAACGGCGGATAAATTGTCCACCCAGCTGCTGCAGGACCAGCTTCAACAAATAATGAAGCAACCATGATAATACATGATAAAAAGAATAACCAATATGATACCATATTTAGAAACCCTGATGCCATATCACGCGCACCAATCTGTAATGGAATTAACAAGTTACTAAACGTACCACTTAAACCGGCAGTTAGTACAAAGAAAACCATGATTGTACCATGAATGGTAACCAAAGCCAAATATATGTCGGCATCCATAACTCCATCAGGAGCCCATTTACCTAGTAATGCTTCAAACAATACGTTAGGCTCTTCTGGCCATGCAATTTGTATACGGAACATAATAGACATTAACACCCCAATAACTCCCATAAGAGTACCGGTAATTAAGTACTGCTTAGCAATCATTTTATGGTCTTGACTAAATATGTATTTAGTTACAAACGTTTCTTTATGATGATGTCCGTGATCGTCGTCGTGAGCGTGGTTATCTGCGTGTGCTGACATAATCTTATATCGTGTTTATCTTTTTAATTAGTTAATTAGAGAATTCTTGAATTCCTTTTGTTCGGCAATCCAAGCATCGTATTCATCTTGCGTTTCAACTACAATTTTCATTTGCATGTTGTAGTGTGATTTTCCACAAATTTTATTACAAAGTAATAGATAATCAAACTCATAACGTTCTAAAGCTTCTTCGCCTTTTGCAACAAGTTTTTTACTGTTTTCAACTCTAATATTATTAATATTTTGAACTTTATCAACCATTTGAGGCGTTTGACGCATATCAGCCGTAGTTATTGTAGGCGTAAAACCAAATTGAGTAATCATACCAGGTACGCAGTTCATTTGAGCTCTAAAGTGAGGCATGTAAGCTGAGTGCAAAACATCTTGAGAACGCATTTTGAATAAAACTGGTCTACCAACAGGTAAATGTAATTCAGTTGTTATCACGTCATCTTGTGCATTAGGATCAGACTCGTCTAAACCTAAAATATTAGCACGATCAATATCAATTAAACGTACGTTTGATTTCCCTAAGGTATTATCTGCACCACCATATCTAGCTTTCCAGTTAAACTGTTGCGCATATAACTCAACTATTAAAGGGTCATCACTTTCATCAACACCCATGATGTTTATCCAAGTGCTAAGACCGTATATAATTAAACCAGCCAAAACAATTACTGGTATAATAGTCCAAATTGCTTCTAACTTATTATTATCAGCAAAAAACAATGCTTTTTTTCCTTTTTCACCTTTGTATTTATATGCAAAATAGTGCAATAAAAACTGTGTTAAGGTTTGAACAAAGAATATTAAAACCATTGAAATAATCATTAGATTATCAATGGTTGGCCCATGTTCTGAAGCAGAATTCGACATTAGTGGTAAATCACCCCATTTTACGAAACATACAATAGTTATTATATAGATGAATGCTAAAAAGCCCATCATTAAATAACCATTTAATGTATTATCCTTGTCGGTTGCAACCCCAGCAATGGTATCATTTTCGTTTTTAGCCTGTGCTAAATCAAAAATCTTTACCATTTGCCAAATGGCAATTAAAATAAATACTAAAACTATAATTGTTAATAAAGCAGTCATTGGTATCGTTCGTCTTTATTTATATCTAATTAATAATGAAATTCTTCACTTTCTTTTCTAAAAGGGTATCCTTTTACAAGTAATGGCGCTTTTGTTAAAGCTGTAAACACAACAAATATGAATAAACCTGCGAAAAGTAATACTGAACTTATTTCTGGAATTCCTATGAACCATCTGTCACCTACTGTTGCTGGCATAATCATATTGAAAATATCAATATAATGACCGAATAAGATAACTAAACCTGCCATAACCACAAACCACGGAATTCTCTTGTAATCTGCATTCATCAACATTAAAATTGGGAATACAAAGTTCATAACTACCATACCTAAGAACGGTAATTTATAATCTTGGAAACGTGTTACGAAATAGGTAACTTCTTCTGGAATATTTGAATACCAGATTAACATAAATTGTGAGAACCATAAGTATGTCCAAAAAATACTAAATGCAAACATAAATTTTGCAACATCATGCAAATGATTTTCATTTACAAACTCTAAATAATTTCTAGATTTTAGGTAAATAGTAATTAAAGCTATAACAGTAATACCACTTACAAACATACTAGCAAATACATACCATCCAAATAATGTTGAAAACCAATGTGGATCAACACTCATAATCCAATCCCAAGACATCATAGATTCTGTATAAATAAAGAATACTAAAAATCCTGCTGAAATACGGAATGATTTCTTGAAGTTACTTTTATCTTCGGCTGTATCTTGTGCAATTGAAAACTTTCTTGAAAAATGACGGTAAGCATACCAACCGGCAATAAATATTAAACCTCTTATAATGAACCAAGGTAGATTTAAAAATGAAGATTTTCCATCAATTAGTTTATCGTAATGATCACTTTCAGGATTTATAACATCTGGATTCATCCACATAAAAATACTATCGTGTCCTAAAAAATGAGAACCGACGGCAATAGCCATAACAATTAAAGCGCCAGGTAACATATAAGCTGTTATACCTTCCATGACTCTAAATAAAACTGGCGACCATCCTGCTTGAGATGCAATTTGAATAGCATAAAAAGCTAAAACACCTAATGCAATCATCATAAAGAAAAATGCAGCAACATAAAGTGCAGACCAAGGTCTATTTGCTATCTGATGTTGAACATGCTCAATGTGTTTTGTATGTTCATCAACTTCAGCATGAGCAGTTTCTCCATGTCCTTCTTCATGCGAATCAGTTGCATGTTCATCATGACTTGGTGCAGCGTGAGCCGCTTCTTCACCGTGTCCACCACCATGGTGTGACTCTTCTGCAAGTAAGTGCTCAACTTCTTCAAAAGATTTATGAGATGTCATAAAACCATATCCTACCCCTAATGCTCCTAATATCATTAGTACGAAAGAAAATGTCTTTAATTTATTTGAAAATGTATACATATCTATAATAATCTTATCAATCTTACTTTTCTAAATCTGCTTTCAACTTTAACACATAGGATACTACTTGCCAACGCTCTTCTTCGTTCAATTGGTTAGCATAGCTACCCATGGCGTTCTTACCATAATATATTGTGTGGTAAGTACTTCCAGCATTTATAGCTCTTCCTGCATCATCATAACTGGGAATACCAAGAATTTTTTCGCGTTTAACCAAGTTACCTTGTCCATCACCTTTATTTCCGTGGCAAATTCCACAGTAAATATCATATAATTCTTTACCTCTATTTAAATCTACATTGGTGGAATCTAGCGGACTAACTAAAGTAGCTTTTGCTAAATCGTACCCTGCAGTAGAATTTTCGATATCGAAAGGAACAAACCCTCTTGGAATAGAACCTTCTGCTGGCAACTGCGCCTCAACTCCGTTAGGGAATGCTGCTTCACCATATGTTTCATATCCTGCAGATTCATACATGTTTGGCATGAATTGGTAATTTGGCGCGGTACTCTTATTACAAGATGCTGCTAAAAAAACAACTGCTAATACTAATATTTTAATTAAGCTTTTCATATCTATTATTAATGGGCTTTATCAACTAAATTAATTTCTACTGCTCCAGTTTCTGCTAATAAACTTTCTAGTTCCTTTTCATTTCCATCTACTGCAATTTCCATTAAAAAATGATCATCAGTAGTTCTTGGATCTGGATTTTCAGCATTTTTAAAAGGCCACATTCTACTACGTAAGTAAAAGGTAATTACCATTAAGTGCGCTGCAAAAAATACCGTAAGTTCAAACATAATTGGCACGAACGCTGGCATATTTTCAATATAACTGAAACTTGGTTTTCCACCAATGTTTTGAGGCCAATCTTCAATCATAATGAAATTCATCATTAAAATAGACACAGTTAAACCAATTAACCCATAAATAAATGCTGTTATAGCAATACGTGTTGGAGCTAATCCCATAGCTTTGTCTAGTCCATGAACCGGAAAAGGCGTATATATCTCTTCAATGTGAAATCTTTCTGCCTTAACCTTTTTAACGGCTGACATTAAAATATCATCATCGGTATAAATAGCGTGAATAACTTTTGAAGCTTCCATTGACTATATTTAGTTTATTAATTTTTTAGCTTGTCCTGCCCAATCATCACGTTCTGCTCTTCCTGGAAAAGATTCAGTAATGGAGTCTAACAAATCATATTCTTTTTTCGTCATCTTACTAACTTGAAGGAACTTATAAATACCAATACTATTAAGTACTTCTTCCATTTTAGGTCCAACTCCGCTTATTTTCTTTAAATCATCAGCAGTCTCAGTAGCAGCATCAAAAGCACCTAGGCTTCCTAACAAATTACTTACTTTATCTGAGCTGTCATCAGTTCTTATTGTCTTAGCTTTAACTTTAGCAACAGGTTTTGCAACTGTACTACCAGATGTTCTAGTATCAGAACCCGTTCCTACTAAACTATCGCCTCTTTCTCTAATATTTTTATAACGTTCTCCAGATGATTTCAAAATCGTTTTCACTTCCGCTTGAGCGATAACAGGGAATGTTCTTGCATATAATAAGAATAATACAAAGAAGAATCCAATGGTTCCGATGAAAATCCCTATATCTACAAATGTAGGTGAGAACATGGTCCATGATGAAGGTAAGTAATCTCTATGTAACGAAGTTACAATAATTACAAAACGCTCAAACCACATCCCAATATTCACCACAATAGAGATAAAGAAAGAAAACATGATACTTGTTCTTAATTTTTTGAACCACATAAATTGTGGAGAGAATACATTACAAGACATCATCGCCCAATATGCCCACCAGTAAGGTCCAGTTGCTCTGTTTAAGAA
>NZ_JBATHX010000188.1:0-7139 GCF_049667265.1 Algibacter sp.
AATTCATTTAAACTTTTCTGAATTAAGGCTTCACTTTCGGTATCTAAATTTGAAGTCGCTTCATCTAAAATAATAATTTTTGGATTGGCTAAAATAGCACGAGCAATAGCCAAACGTTGACGCTGTCCGCCAGAAAGCTTCACGCCTCTTTCTCCAATTAATGTTTCTAAACCATCATCAAATCTATCGGTAAATTCGTTTACATAGGCCGCTTTTACAGCATTTTGCAGTTCTTCTTCTGTAGCATTAGGCCTAGGAAACATGATATTTTCTCTAATAGTGCCTTCAAATAAAAATTCATCTTGTAAAACCACTCCTAAAAATTGACGATAACTACTTAACTTTACCTTCGATAAATCTTGGTTATCAATGGTTACTATTCCAGATTTAGGGTTTAAAAAGGTAGCAGATAATCCTGCCATGGTTGATTTTCCTGAACCTGAACTACCTACTAATGCCGTAACCGAACCTGCTGGCGCTTTAAAATTGATATTATGGAGTACCTCTTTTCCTTCTTCATAAGAAAATGATACATCTTTAAATTCGATATCACCTTTTATAGTTTCAATTTGAATAGTTCTATTTTGATTGTCCTCTTCCGCAGTCATATTCATAAGCTCTTCCGTTCTATCTAATCCAGCTAAAGCTTCGGTTAATTGACTTCCAATATTACTCATTTGAACAATGGGCGCAATCATAAACCCAAGGATTAATGTGAAAAACAAGAAATCACCCGTAGTCATTTCTCCAAGAATCATATAATAACCACCAATACCCATAATGCCTGTTGTGGCAACACCTATTAAAAAGGTTGAAGAACTGGTCATTAAAGCAGTAGCTGTTAAACTCTTTTTAACATTTTGGTATAGTTTATCGACTCCTTTTTCGAATACAATGTTTTCTTGTTCTTCAGCATTAAAGGCCTTAATAACTCGCACACCAGCCAAAGTTTCGGTAAGTCTGCCTTTTACTTCGGCATTAATTTTTCCTCGTTTTCTAAAAATAGGACGAATATATTTAAAAGCTCTTAAGGCTATATATCCAAATATAGAAAGGGGAACAAATACAAAAAGTGTCATCCATGGGTTTAGTTTAATTAAGATAATTAAAGATACAATGGCTGTAAAAGAACCACCAACTAACTGCACTAAACCGGTACCTATTAAATTTCGAACACCTTCAACATCACTCATAATTCGCGAGACCAATGCGCCTGATTTTGTATTATCGAAAAAACTAATAGGTAAAGACAATACTTTTTTCTGAACTTGAGCACGTAACTCACTTATTAAGTATTGAGCTTGGACGCTTAAAATTCTAGTTAAAGCGAACGAAGTTGCGGCTTGAACGGTAATAGCCACTAACACTATGCCTATTAAGGTGTAAATTTGAGAAACGTCTTTACTTGGCACCACTTCATCTAGCAAAACCTTACTTTGCCATGGTAAAATTAATCCTGCCAAACTTCTTATTACTATTAAAATTAAGCCAATAAAAACTAACTTTCGTCTTGGCCAAATAATAGTTTTAAATGCTTGTGCCATGGTTACTTTTGGCTTGGTTTTGGTTTTATTTATTGAGGATTCTTGTAAATGTTGCATGTGTATTTTCAAATAATTAAGATTGCAAAATTACGCATTATAGCTAGATAATATGGAGGAACTTAAAATTAAAAAACCACTCAGTTTGAGTGGTTTCATCTTATTAAACATATCCATTCATTAGGTACGTTTTGCTTTTTTAGCAAGTTTTGCAGCTTTCTTTTCCTTAGGTGTTAAAACCGCTTCTTTTTTTACGTTCTTTTTTGCGTCTTGTGATTTTGCCATGATTATTTGTTTAATTATTAATGATTTATGCTTTATGCCTTGAGTACCACTCTAAAACGAGCTTTACCTGTTTCAAGATGTTCCAATGCTTCATTGACATCTTCCATTTTAAATTCTTCAACGGTTGGATAAATATTGTGTCTTACACAAAATTCTAACATTTTACGCGTTAAAGCAATACTACCTAAAGGACTTCCTCCAACAGATTTTTCACCCATAATTAAGCTAAATGCTGGTATTGCCATAGGTTCTAAAACGGCACCAACCGTATGTAATTTACCTTGGGGTGCTAAAGTAGATAAATAAGAATTCCAATCTAAAGTTACATTGGTTGTATTTAAAATAAAATTTAAAGAACCCGCTATCCCTTCTAATGCTTCAGGGTTTGTAGAATCTACAACATGATGGGCTCCCATTTTTAAAATAGCATCCTTTTTCTTTGGGTTAGAACTAAATGCTGTAACCTCGCATCCCCAAGCTTTTAAAAATTTAATAGCCATATGGCCTAATCCGCCAACACCAATTACACCTACTTTATCAGTTGGTTGTACGCCAGATAAAACTATGGGATTAAAAACGGTAATACCTCCGCAAAAAAGCGGTCCTGCTTTCGCCATGTCTAAACCTTTTGGTAGTGGCGTTACCCAAGACCAATGGCCTCTAACTTTATCAGCAAATCCACCATGCCTTCCAACAATTGTACTTTCAATACTTCCGCAAAGGTGTTGCTTTCCATCCATGCATTGGTTACAATGCAGACATGAAGCCGAATACCAACCCATACCCACTTTATCTCCAATTTTTAATCCTTTTACTTCCTTGCCTAAACGAATTACTTCGCCTACGATTTCATGACCAGGGACTATTGGATATTGAGTCATTCCCCATTCATTATTAATCATACTCAAATCTGAATGACATAAACCGCAGTAATGCACTTTTATATCGACTTCTTCATTACCAATATTTGGCAATTCATATTGAAATTCTTGTAAGGTTCCTCCAATTTCATGTGCCGCAAACGCTTTAACTTTTTCCATAATTCAAATTTTGAGGTTCGTAATAAATAACATTTAAAGTTACTACAATTTCTTTTTCAAAATCATAAATCATCGTTAAAATTATTGCCTGTTAATCATTACTTTTACAATGTATAATTTAATTTGAAAAACAGATGAAAATAATAGGCATTGGTAAAAACTACGTAAATGATAAAAGTGAAATTACTGCACTAAAAACGGGGGCACAAACTATTTTTTTAAAGGCAGAAAGCACTTTGGTGACAGATAATAAGAATATTGTTTTTCCTAAAATTACAGACCAATTAATTTATGAATTAGAATTGGTTGCAAAAATTGGTAAAACAGGAAAAGATATTTCTGAAAGTGATGCGGCATCTTACATTTGTGAAATTGGTGTAGGAATTGATTATACTGCTAAAGATGTGCTTACTGCAAGCAGGGAAAACAAAGGACCTTGGGCTTTAGCAAAAGGGTTTGATGGCGCTTCACCAGTAAATGGTTTCAAATCTATTTCAAATTTCCCTGATTTAAATAATATTAATTTCAGTTTAACAATTAATGGCCAAGAAAAACAGTCTGGTAATACAAGTGATATGATTTACAATTTTTCCGAAATTATTGCTTTTGTTTCTAAATACATGACTTTGGAACCTGGCGATTTAATTTTTACTGGAACACCAGCAAGTGGCGCCGGACAAAACGTTAAAGGCGACCATTTACAAGCTTATGTTGAAGGCGAATTGCTTCTGGATTTCAAACTCCTATAGTTAACAAATAGAATATACTACATGAAAAACTCAATTGCAGAACGAGTTCGTGATTTCCTAAAAATGTATCCGCCTTTCAATTTATTGAAATCTGAAAAACTTCTTGAAATTGCCGAAGAAGTTGTGATTACTTATTTAGAAAAAGGTGATATTTTATTTAAAGAAGGAGATTCTTTTAATGAGCATTTCTATATAGTTAGAAATGGTTCTATTAGTCTAAATCACACTAATAAAAATACTCAAGAGATTGTTTCAATGAGTGATGCTGGTGATGTATTTGGAGTAAGACCACTCATAGCTCAAGAAAACTATAAACTTACTGCTACTGCTCATGAAGAATCTATTATCTATGCTATACCAATAAAAGGATTTCAATTGGCAGCAGAAAATAATTCTAAAGTTTATAAATACTTAATTACTGCTTTTGCTACTAATGCTTACGACCCCTATACAACAAAAGAAAATAACGAGATTTTTGTAGATTATCTTCCAAACAACTCGCATGATATAGTAAATTTTCAAAGTGCAAATTATACTAAAAACCCTATTACATGCAGCGAAAAAACATCGTTACGAGATGCAGCTATAAAAATGAGTGCTCTTAAAATTGGATGTATTATTGTTATAGACAAAGAAAAAAAACCAGTTGGCATTATTACCAATAGTGATATAAAAAATAAAATAGCAACTGGAAAATTCCCCATCGAAACCGCTGTAACCAATATTATGAGTTCTCCTGTTATCACAAACAAAAAAGACTTAACGGTTGCTGATGGGCAGTTGCAAATGATAAAATATAATATTGGGCATTTATGTATTACAAAAGATGGTACTGTAAATTCAAAACTTATTGGTGTATTAACACACCACGATGTTTTGGCAACTTTAGGCAATAGCCCAACGGTTATTTTAAAAGAGATAAAACGCGCTACTCGTACTAAAAAACTACGTGCAGCAAGATTAAAAGCAAATACTTTACTAAAAAGCTATTTAGAACAAAACATTCCTTTAACGCATATTTTAAAAGTAATTTCTCAAATTAACGATGCAGTTGCATTTCGAGCTATAGAAATTGCATTACCTAAAATGCCTACACCTCCACCTGTTAAATTTTCATGGTTAGCCTTAGGTAGCCAAGGTAGAAAAGAACAATTACTATTTACAGACCAAGATAATGCCCTTGTTTTTGAAGATGTCCCTGAAGAAAAATATAAAGAAACTCAAGCCTACTTCATAGAACTTGCTAAATATGTTACCAAATCTTTAAATAAAATAGGATTTGAATATTGTGAAGCTGATATGATGGCAAGTAATCCAGAATGGTGTAAATCTATTACTGAATGGAAAAATCAATTTGAAAACTGGATTTTAAAACCCGATGAAAAAGCAATCCTACTATCTTCAATCTTTTTTGATTATTCTAGAATTTATGGGGATAAAGAATTGGTTAACGAGCTATCTACTACTATTTATGAAACACTAGAAAACACATCATTATTTTTTAAATTCTTAGGTCGAGATGCAATTAAAAGCCCTTCTCCTCTAGGAATTTTTAAACAATTTTTAGTTGAGCAAAATGGCGAACAAAAAGACCTGTTCAATATTAAAAGTAGAGGTTTAATGCCTTTAATTGATGCAGCACGTTTACTCATTTTAAGTAAACATATTAAAGGCATAAACAACACCTCTGAGCGTTTCGAAAAACTAGCCGAACTAGAACCCAATAACAAGGAACTTTTTGAGTCGTGTTCTTATGCTTTTAAAGCCCTATCTAAATTTAAAACAAAACAAGGCTTGCTTAATAATAATTCTGGAAAATTTATAGAATTAGCAACTTTAACTAAAGAAGAAAAGTTAAAACTAAAACGCTGTTTTAAACCTATTCATGAAATTCAAGAAACACTAAAATTTAGGTTTGATTTAAAAAACTTTCTATAGAATATGGTAAAATGGTTTAGAAAAAACAAGTATCCTGATTTTTGGAATGAATATATCGATTATTTTAAAAATATTGAAAAAACACCCATTAACCAAACTAGGTTTGTAGCGTTTGATACAGAAACTACTGGTTTTGATACTTTAAAAGATAGGGTTCTATCTATTGGTGCGGTTTCCTTAATTGGAAAATCTATTCAAGTAAAAGATAGTTTAGAGTTATACCTAAAGCAAGATATTTTTAATAAAGAAACTGTTGAAATCCATGAATTAATAAAAAGTAGTGCGGTAAATAAGATTACCGAATTAGAAGCTATTAAAATATTTTTATTATACATAAAAAATGCTGTTTTAATTGCTCATCATGCCAATTTTGACAGAACTATGATAAACGAAATGCTTTCTAGACATGGTTTAGGTAAACTAGAAAACAAATTTATAGATACTGGTGTTCTGTTTAACAAATCAAAACATATTATATATCACGAAAACCTTAAAGATCATTATTCTTTAGATGATTTATGCAAAGAACTCAATGTTCCTAAAGTTGATAGACATACTGCTAATGGTGACGCTCTTATTACTGCAATTGTATTCTTAAAAACGCTTGCAAGACTAGATAAGAGAAAACATTTACAATGGGGGTATTTGTTGGGAAAATGATTAAAAAGACGGATGACAGATGACAGGTGATTTTACTAAAACACAACCGGCTTTACAACAAACAACTACAGCACATTATCCATAATATCTTGAACCACCTCTGGATTTAAAAGCGTACTTGTATCTCCTAAATTACTTGTGTATTTACAAGCCATTTTACGTAAAATGTGACACATAATTTTACCTAAACGCATTGTAGGTAAACCACTTGTTAATTGGATTTTAAATTGATTTAATAGGATAAAACCTTAAATAAAAAAAGACTCAATTACATGTCGTATTTGAGTCTTTTTTAATCACTTTAACTAGTATCGAAACAGCATACTTTCTATTATGTGTTTAATATTTAATTAATTTAACTTGTTTTGATGTATTACCTTGAATTACATTAATAAAATATAATCCAGCTTGCAATGATGCACCAATTTTATACTCCCTATTCGGTACGCCCGTTTTAAAAGAAATCAGTCTACCATTTAAATCAAATACATGGATATAAATAATCTCTACCGTGTTTTTTGATTTTAATTTAATGTTGAAGTAATCATCTGATGGGTTTGGCCATGATACTAATTCTAAGCTATCAAATAGCTCTTCTACTATTGGTTCTAAAGCCTTACTAGTTGAATCTCCTAAACTAAATCCGCTATGGACTTTAAGATTCCCTCCTGTAAGTTGCAATTCATCCGTAGCAATTCCAGTCCAATTACTAGAATATAATAAGTTACCATCTTTGATTAAATTAAATGCAATGGAATCAAATTCACCCGGTTCTCCTCTATCGGTCATATCTACTTTTAAAATAAGATTACCTCCTAAAGAAATTGTATTTAAAGGATCTGTAATATCTTTTAAATTAGATTTTGTTATGAATGTAGCAAATTGAGCATCTTCATCTGAAACATCAACCCCTAAAGATTGTACCG
>NZ_JBATHX010000189.1:0-6057 GCF_049667265.1 Algibacter sp.
GATCCAGCAGATAATGGCAAGTTTAAATCACCTTCACTTAGAAATCTGGCATTTACTACGCCATACATGCATGATGGAAGATTTCCAACTTTAGAAGACGTTATAAATCACTACAGCGAAGGCTTAAAACATTCAGCTACCATTGATCCTTTAATGAAAAAAGTAGCCCAAGGTGGTGTGGGTTTATCTGATGAAGATAAAGCCGATCTAAAGGCATTTCTATTAACCTTATCAGATTATGAATTTATAAGCAATATCAATTTTATTATAGAATAATACTACATTTGTATGTATTTCATCGAAAAAAAGATGTTTTTCGTCTAACATTTTATATTTTTATTTAAATTGGCTTCCCGAACTATTCTAAGTATGAATAAAAGAATAACATCCAACGTATTTTGCTCAACCTATGGGCATAATTATTTTCGTTTAAGTCAGGCCAATGACAATACGCCTGAGTTAATTTGTAAGTGCTGTAAAAGTTATTTCAAGTTTGAAGAAAATGGCTCTATATCGGCGGTTTCACATAAAGAAAATGAAAAATTTTCATCCATCCTCTACAGGAAAAGAACTGCTTAAGTTCCAAAAATTCTATTTTATATTTTTCATGTAACTCAAGGTATTAACCTTTATTTAAGTGTATCACAAACTGATAAGAAAAACCTATCAAACTATATGCTAATATAATGTTAGGTTATTCCATTTTTAGTGACTTATATTGTATATTTGTGCTCTATTTAGAAACTGTCTTAATAAAAGCATTAATTCATTACTAAATTTAATATAGAAAATTATATGATAAAAGTCTCTGAAACAGCTAAGAAGAAAGTAGTTGAGTTAATGACCGATGATGGTTATAATGCTACTACAGACTATGTTCGCGTTGGCGTTAAAAGTGGCGGTTGTTCTGGTTTGTCTTACGATTTAAAGTTTGACAAAGAACAACAGGAAGGTGATAAAGTTTTTGAAGATAATGGCGTGAAAATCATAGTTGACAAAAAAAGTTTTTTATACCTAATAGGAACCACACTAGAATATTCAGGAGGTTTAAACGGAACAGGTTTCGTTTTTAATAATCCTAACGCTAATCGCACTTGCGGTTGTGGCGAATCATTTTCATTATAAAAATCAGAAAGCATTATGTCGAAATATACCGAGGATGATTTACGTGAAGAATTAAAAACCAAGGAATATGAATACGGGTTTTACACAGATATAGAATCTGATACATTTCCTAATGGTTTAAACGAAGATATTGTTCGTGCTATTTCTAAAAAGAAAGAAGAACCAGAATGGATGACCGAATGGCGTTTAGAAGCCTTTAAAGCTTGGAAAGAAATGACAGAGCCAGAATGGGCAAATGTGCATTACAAAAAACCAGATTTTCAAGGCATTTCTTATTATTCTGCACCAAACAGTAAACCAAAATACGATAGTTTAGACGAGGTTGACCCTGAGCTTTTAGCAACATTTTCTAAATTAGGAATCTCTATTGACGAACAAAAAAAATTAGCTAATGTAGCCATGGATGTTGTTATCGACTCCGTTTCTGTTGCAACAACGTTTAAGAAAACATTAGGTGAAAAAGGGATTATATTTATGAGTATTTCTGAAGCTATAAGGGAGCATCCAGAACTTGTAAAAAAATATTTAGGAACCGTAGTGCCACAAAAAGATAATTTTTATGCGGCATTAAATTCAGCTGTTTTTAGTGATGGATCTTTCTGTTACATCCCAAAGGGAGTTCGTTGTCCAATGGAATTATCAACATATTTTAGAATTAACCAAGCAGGAACAGGACAATTTGAAAGAACTTTAGTAATTGCTGATGAAGGTAGTTATGTAAGTTACCTTGAAGGTTGTACTGCACCAAGTCGTGATGAAAACCAATTACACGCAGCAGTTGTAGAATTGATTGCTTTAGATGACGCAGAAATAAAATACTCAACAGTACAAAACTGGTATCCAGGAAATGCTGAAGGTAAAGGTGGTGTCTTCAACTTTGTTACCAAACGTGGTTTATGTGAGAAAAATGCAAAAATTTCTTGGACCCAAGTTGAAACTGGTTCTGCTGTTACATGGAAATACCCATCTTGTATTTTAAAAGGTGATAATTCGGTTGGTGAGTTTTACTCAATAGCTGTTACAAATAATTATCAGCAAGCTGATACTGGAACAAAAATGATTCACTTAGGAAAAAACACGAAGTCAACTATCATTTCGAAAGGTATTTCAGCAGGAAAATCACAAAACAGTTACCGTGGTTTAGTACAAATAAATTCTCGAGCAGATAACGCACGTAACTTTTCGCAATGTGATAGTTTATTAATGGGTAATGAATGTGGTGCTCACACGTTTCCATATATAGAAGCTAAAAACAAAACAGCAATAATAGAACACGAGGCAACAACCAGTAAAATTGGTGAAGATCAAATTTTCTATTGCAATCAACGTGGTATAGATACTGAAAAAGCTATAGCTTTAATTGTAAACGGTTTTAGTAAAGAGGTTTTAAACAAACTCCCTATGGAATTTGCTGTGGAAGCTCAAAAATTATTAGAAATAAGTTTAGAAGGTTCAGTAGGATAAACTTTTAGTCATTCCTTCGAAGGCAGGAATCTCATTAATTGAACCGATTATATTATCAAAAATGAAAAAAGCATTAATTCTATTTGTATGTTTTACAGTAATAATAAGCTGTAAAAACGATTCAAAATCAGAGCAAAAAGAAGAAACAAAAACATCCGATGACGCTAAAACAGCAAAACAAAATGATGGGCTTACGTTATTAAAAGGCGAGTTTGTGTATTATGATGGTGCTGCCGTTTTACAAACACATTCTGAAATTTATGGTGTTTTAATTACTGATAAACTTGAAGAGCTAAATAACCAAGCGCAACAATTTAAAACCGAACCAACGGATATGGTTCAAGTTGAAATACGAGGAAAAATATCAAACGAAAAAGACGAAAAAATTCTTTGGGAAAATAAAGTAGAAGTTGTAGAAATATTAAACGTTAAACCTACACCTAAAGAAGCAGACAACGTTATAAAACTAGGAAACCAACAAGAATAAAAAAACACAAATTACAAACATTAATTCCGAGTATAATATAAATTGGAATTTTGATTTTGTTATTTAGAATATTAAAAATAAAGTATGTTAAAAATTAACAATTTACACGCGAGTATTGACGATAAAAGCATTTTAAAAGGTGTTAATCTTGAAGTAAAAGCAGGAGAAGTTCACGCTATAATGGGACCCAACGGTTCTGGAAAAAGCACATTGGCAGCTGTTATTGCTGGCAAAGAAGAATATGAAGTTACCGATGGAAATATCATTTTTGAAGGTGAGGACATTGAAGAATTAGCAGCTGAAGAACGCGCTCATAAAGGTGTGTTTTTATCATTTCAATATCCTGTTGAAATCCCTGGAGTATCTGTAACTAACTTCATGAAAACAGCCATTAACGAAACTCGTAAAGCTAAAGGATTAGAAGACATGCCTGCTAAAGACATGTTGAAATTGATTCGTGAAAAATCTGAACTTTTAGAAATTGATAGAAAGTTTTTATCGCGTTCATTAAATGAAGGATTTTCTGGAGGTGAAAAGAAACGAAATGAGATTTTCCAAATGGCTATGCTAGAACCTAAATTAGCTATTCTTGATGAAACCGATTCTGGTTTGGATATCGACGCACTTCGTATTGTAGCTAATGGTGTAAATAAACTTAAAAGTAAAGACAACGCAGTTGTGCTAATCACGCACTACCAACGTTTGTTAGATTATATCGTGCCTGATTTTGTGCATGTACTTTATAACGGACGTATTGTTAAATCTGGAGGGAAAGAACTAGCACACGAGTTAGAAGAAAAAGGATACGACTGGATTAAAGAGGAAGTGAACGCGTAAAAAGTTGGCAGTTTGCAGTCTTCAGTTCGCAGTAATGCAACATACGACTAACGACAAACAACTAACAACTAAGAAAATGGATTTAAAAGAAAAATTAGTATCATCATTTTTAGCCTTCGAAAACAAAGTCGATATTGACGCCTATGTTCATGATGTTAGATCGGATGCAATAAAAATATTTGAAGAAAAAGGGTTTCCTTCTAAAAAGGAAGAAGCTTGGAAATACACCTCTTTAAACAGTATTTTAAAAGAAGATTATAGTGTTTTTCCAAAACAAGAAAACGCTTTAGATTTTAATGATGTTAAAAAATATTTCGCACACGATATAGACAGCTATAAAGTTATTTTTATAGACGGTAAATATTCATCGCATTTATCTCAAACCACACACGATGGTATTGATGTATGTTTAATGTCATCAGCTTTAAACAAACCAAAATATCAATTAATTATTGAAAATTACTTCAATAAAGCTGCCGAAAAAGATAGTTTAACATCGTTAAACACAGCATTTTCAAGTGAAGGCGCTTACATTAATATTCCGAAAAATAAAGTTGTAGAAAAGCCAATTCAAATTATACATTTCTCAACTGGAAATGAATCGGCTACCATGTTACAACCACGAAATTTGGTTGTAGTTGGCGAAAATTCACATGTTCAAATTATTGAACGTCATCAAAGTTTAACCAGCAATCCGTTGCTAACCAATAGTGTTACCGAAATTTTTTGTAACAAACGTGCCATTGTCTATTATTACAAAATTCAAAACGACAATGAAAATGCATCGTTAATTGATAACACCTTTATCAAACAAAAACGAGAAAGTATAGCTTCGGTGCATACCTTTTCTTTTGGCGGTAAATTAATTCGAAACAATTTAAATTTCTACCAAGAAGGTGAACGCATCGATTCTACCCTAAAAGGCATTACTATTATTGGAAATAAACAACATGTTGACCACAATACTTTGGTGCATCATATCGAGCCAAATTGCGAAAGTCATCAAGATTACAAAGGTATTTTTGACGATAGTTCAACGGGCGTTTTTAATGGTAAAGTAGTGGTTAATAAAGAAGCTCAAAAAACCAATGCATTTCAAGCCAACAATAATATTTTAATAAGCGATAAAGCATCTATAAACACCAAACCGCAATTAGAAATTTTTGCCGACGATGTTAAATGTTCTCACGGATGTACCATTGGTCAATTAGACGAAAGCGCTATGTTTTACATGCGTTCGCGTGGTATTCCAGAAAAAGAAGCCAAAGCACTTTTAATGTTTGCCTTTAGCAATAACGTACTAAGTTCGGTTAAAATTCCAGAAATAAAACAACGTATTACCCAAATTATTGCTACCAAATTAGGAGTTGATATTGGATTCGACCTATAGTTCCTGCGCAGGCAGGAATCTCCTAATGAGAACTAAATTATTAATTTTTTGAAGCTAATCCCGCTTTCGGCAGTCGCTCTCTGCGAGGAGCTCCAACAAATGCCTCTATCGGGGCTATTTTAAGTATTACACATGAAAAAAATATTTACTCTAATTTTTATTTCTCTTGGAGCTTTATATTTATATTCTCAAGAATCATCCTATGGATTATTATTAAACACTAACTACTATGATGTAGCAGTAAAAAATGGGAGTCAAATTGGTGGAGAAGTCACACAACCTCCGTTTGGAATCGGTGTTTTTTATGATTACAATTTTTCAAACAATCTAGGATTTAAAACTAATTTATTCTTTAGTTCTAATAAGGAAAGATACCATTACTATCAAATAGGCAGCAATAGTCGAGTTGATTTAAACAAAAAATCCATCCAAGTTAGTCCTCATTTAAAATACGATGTAAGGAAAGAATACAATAAAGGTTTTTATCTTATGTCTGGTCCAAGATTGTCTTTTGTTTTAAGTGCAAAAGATAATGATGGTAATAAAATAGAAGATTTTTACAAAAAAGTGGATTTTGGGATTCAATTAGGTTTTGGGTTTAACTTCTTAAAGCATTTTGGTTTTGAAATTCTTGGGGACTATGGTTTAAATGATATTTCCAAAACAGAGCCGATAGTAAAAACAGCAGGCATTCATGCAAACTTAACTATTAACTTAGAGCCAATACTTAATAAGTAATGTTCAACGTAAAAGA